>NZ_JBNUPF010000025.1:0-33619 GCF_050409565.1 Facklamia sp. P12955 | reverse complement strand
ACTCATCGTCTGCTGTAACGGTTTGTTCCGCTACTTTTTCACCGTTTGCTAAGAGTTTTACCGTGATTTCTGCTGGACGTATACCATCTTGATTGTTACTATCGTCCCAGGTTTTTACCCCTTCAATAGTTACTACTTCAACATATTTATTAGTAATATTAAACCCATCAATAACTGTCTCATAACCTTCAACCTTATCTTCAGTAATAGTGTATTCAATTTTTTTACCATCTTTTTCAATCGGCTTACCAGTAAACCTGTACTTCCAATTATCGGCGGCAGTAACTATTTTAGAATCTACTTTTACACCATCCGCCAAAAGATTAATAATGATTGATTCTGGACGTTTACCATTTTGATCATCAGAGTCATCCCAAGTTTTAACGCCTTGAATAGGTGCATAATCTGAATAATACCCAGCATTCCTTTTAGCAATAGTATTCTCTCTATTTAACGTGAAGACATCTGTTAATCCATCATTAGCGTCTAAGATTGTGGACCCTTCTGCGTCTTCAAGGTTAGGTTCCGTAAGAATATACCCCTCAGGAGTGCCTATTTTAATTCGATAATTTCCGTGATTGAACACATCAAAATGATAATATCCCTTGTCATTCGTTAGTGTTTCAATTGGATTTCCCTCTTGATCGGTCACCGGATTGCCTGATTCATCCACTAAAGCAACCTTATGCGATTGAAAAACTGCTTCATCTTCACTTCGTATCGAATTTTTATCCGTATCTTCAAACACATAACCTTCTACTTGATAGCGAACAATTTCAAGAATCGCATTGTTCGATTCAAAGTAATCAAGATTCGATGATAATGATGTTCCGTAGGAGTTAACTGCCTTCATACCTAGTTTGAGGTCAAAATCATTAGGGACTTTTATTGGTACATTAAATGATGCTCTTTGTTCAGTCTTTAGAGTGTATCCTTCGATCATTTCAATTTTAAAAGCTTTGACAGTAGTAAAATTACTAGGAGAACTTGTCCAATTAGCCTCGGTGGTATAGTTTTTCATGTTTTCTGATGGAGTATCACTTGTATAGAACACTTGAAATCCTTCGGGTGCTTGAATAGGTCCTTCTAATTGAACAGAGAACTCCGATTCTCGAGGTACTCGACTATCTGATTCATAGGAAGTCCCTACCGTTTTATCTCCTTTATGAGGAAGAATATCTAAAATTATTAATTCTTCAACATCGTTCGTTGAATTATTTAGAACGGACATATTGTACTCTGCGGATGTATTTATTTCGGAAAAGCCACTTCCAGGAGCTAAAGTGAAATTCTGATCTAAACTCCCTTTAACGGATTTTGTTGTTATAACTTCTCTCGGAGGGGCATATGTAATAGCTTGCTTTGACATAGCAATACTGTCGGAAGTGCTCCCATTATCATTTAAATCAAAGATATCCTCGACAGAACCTCTAAAAACTTTAACTTCTTCATTATTACTCCAAGCTAAATAAGCACTATTTTCATTCTTACCTTCAGTAGCTAGCTTCGTAATTTTCGTCTGATACTCGATAGAAAATGGCGATCTTGTGGTAGAACTGTATGTAGAGTGATCGATACTAGTAACTGACGGTAATACCCAAATCAAAGCCGTTTGACCGGTGCCTTTATAATTGGTAACCACTTCCGGCTCCGTATTTGCGATTAGTTGGTTGTCATTAATTCTATATATTTTATCAGTATAACTATTAAATTTCGAACTGTTTGGAACATATTCAAACCCATTGGGTAATAAATCTATGACTTTTGTGAAATCAATACTATTTCCCTTAGGTAATTTATTAATATAGGGAGCTAATTTATATTTCACAGTTTCTCCAATAAAAAAAGTATTGTTCGAAGAATCAGCCGTTTTTATAAGGTATGCGCCAGTGTCAACTTTCTCCAACTCTTTGAATTCAGAGGCTTTCTGCCTTATGGGCGTGTTTGACCCTTCAAAATCAGCCTCTATCGTAAGATGATTATAAAACTTATTATTATTGGCATTTTCTTCATCAAAATTTACTGTCGAAGGGTCACGAAACTTACTATAAATGAAGACTCTAAGTGATTGGCTTGGTTTAAGTCCACCGTTTTCATCGGATGAAGAAGAGTACTTAATTATCACATCCTTCACATCTTTACCTAATTCTACCGTATAATCAGCTTCTGCTATAGATACATCTGTGGCTATCGTTTTTTCTTCTCCTTGTTCATTGACAAAAAGAATATCAACTGTACCTTTAAAAATTTCATCTGACGCTCGCTGAACTGTCATTTTACTAAAATAGAATCTCTTATCCAAATCATGATCTCTCATGATAATCTTGTTCATATTGCTACCAATTTCACTATTAGTATTTCTTACAATAAGCGTCCAATAGCCCTCGAATTCTTCTTTAATCTTGGGAATATCTGCAATCCTTTCACTACCATTCTTAAATCCATTAAACGAATTTGTATTACTTATTAGAGAAAAGGTTATATCATCTTCTTGATTTATTTCTAATTCGTATTCCGGTTTGTTTTGAGGAATAAATGTTGCTTTCATCGTATTACTTATTGGTTTATTGACTTCATAGCCAGGAAATTTCAGATATAAGACAGGCGAGGTATGACCTCTATTTCCACCCAATGTTAAAACTCTCTCATCTATATACTCTGCTGTATGTGTGGCTGAATCATAATTCCAACCGTTATTCAATTCTGGGATAAACACTGCACCCTCGGGTAAGATATCTCGATAGATTACCTTCTCAAAATACCGTTCTCCATAGTTAGGCGTACCTCGAATAGAACTCATATATAAAGTGAACGGAATTGGATTCAATTCTTCTAAGTTCTCAGATAGAAAACCTGGATTAGATGAATCCTCTAATCCACCATTAACTTTACTCCCATCATCACTATTTTGATTAATTTCTTTTCTCGACCGAAACTCAGTAGTTTTCCAATTTATAGTGAGTGAATCTTGTCCCAACAAATCAGTATTCTCATTTGTGATAGTAGCTGTTATTAATTGTTGATACCCATTAGGAGTTTCTCCACTCTTAGTGCGATACCTTATTGGAAGGTCTATACTGTTACCACTTGAAAAATTATTAAATTTATAAGTAATAACATAATTATTACCATCTTCTGTAATTTCAAAGGGTACTCCTTGAGTCTCATTTGAAGAGGCTACAATCGAATCGTAATCCACATACGCTTTGGGTAGATTAATTTTTACAGTATAATTACCGTTTCCTGAAGCTGAATCCGTAGTGGACAAGCCCATATAGAACAACGCTTCTCGTCCAGTAACATACTCTTGAGGCTGACCATCTTTGATATATAAGGAAAAACGAGAAAGAAAATTAGTAACATCAGTTGTATTGCTTTCTAATTTATTTTCTTCTGTCAAAGCTTCTAAATGCTCTTTAGTTTCTTCATCAGAATCCTTAGATGTGTCTATGTTTTGATTCGCATCAATTGATTCTTCGACAAAAGTCGTTTCATTCGCTTCCTGACTTTGATTTTCTTCAATCTCTTGAGTTTCTTCCATTCTATTTGTAGTATCTGTATTTATTGTTTCTTCTACTAAAGAACTTTCCACTATTGGAACTTCTGTTGCATAACTTACAATGGGACGCACCATATTACTAAAAATTAGCATTACGGTTAAAATTAACTGCATGACTTTTTGCATATTCTTCACTCCTTTTTAATAAATAACTATTATTAGCATAGTTGCTTTTATTATATACCACAAAAAAAAAATTTAACAATGATATGGGTAGTGTCAAATTTTTCGTCCATTCATAAGAAATAATGTTTTTGATGAAAAAGGAAATAATTCCCCTTACTTAAAATCCGAAGCAATTGTCAGCAATTTACACCGCCCGCCGTGGACGAAAATACTGAAAAGCCATCCCTAAAAAGAAAATAAGGAGATGTTTTTAATGAGTATCATTAATCTATTATCGAAGCGCACGCAGGGGGCAGAAAGAAAAACAGCTATCCATAAACTATTAGATCCCGACTGCTTTTTGGTTTCTTACTATAGGTGTTGCATTTGATTTGACAATTCGTCATTTCAAAAAAATTACTAAAACAGATAAGTTCAAGTTGGAAGTCATCAAAGGGGCAATCACCGCATACGCTACCACTGTACTCAAGGGACAGACCGTCACTAACCCCGCAGATGTGGCTAAATATCTGAATTTATATTGTAAGGAAACTAAAAAAGAAAAGCCGGTCGCTTTATTCTTAGACTCGAAGAATAAAGTTCGAGGGGTGCAAGAGATTTTTATTGACAATGTCAATTCGACCATCCTTAGCCCCGCAGAAATTCTTCACGAGGTGCTTAAGTACCCAACCTCCCGTCTTATCCTATCTTACAATTACCCCAGTGGCGACCCCGCCCCTTCGCAAGCAGTTATACAAAGTACTAAACGCTTGAGTGAAGTTTGTCGACTCATGGGAGTAGAACTACTTGATCATTTAGTTGTTGGTGACGATCAATCTTGTTCAATTCGTTCGGACTACCCCGAATTATTTTAAGAGGTGGGAGCCAAGCGCCCTCTCTTAAAGCTAAGCGCGCTGAATGCAATTGCACCGTTAAGCACAGCAATTGCGTAAGAGTATAAGAGTTCAAGGTGGTTTTGCGGTATTTTTATTAAAATTCAACCTCTCGAGCACCAAAAAACAAACCTTTGAGGGTTTAAGTGAGGCGCTCATAAACCTTTATATTATGCAATCCCTTTGAAATAATGGGGCACAATTTCAAAGCTAAGAAACAGTGAGTGGGGCGAGACGGGACAGTTTTTACTTCATAAGTCCCACTCGAATTGATTCGATTAAAGCTGTTTTTTATAACGAATGTCAAATCATCTAACTACAAAATATAATACCTTAGCTTCGCTAAGCTCTCCGACTGTAGACAAAGCCTTGTAAATCACTAGCTTTTAGTGATTTACAAGGCTTTGTCATGTATAAAAAAAGAAAGTGGGTGATTTCTATGATGTCAGTCAATGCCGATAGTAAAACTTTTGAAGCACGTAATCAGATCGCTTTTCATGCCCTCAAAGATCTCCTTTAAAAAGGAAATCTGCTTTTTAAATATTCATTGCTATCGGCTTCTTCTAATTTTCCATCTATCATTTTAAAAAATCGGTCACATTTAGATATTAGCCGCGTGTCATGCGTCACCATAATTGTTGCTTATGCTATTTCCTTAGTCATTTTTGCTAAGAGATCCACTACCTCGAAAGCACGTTCACTATCTAAACTAGCCGTCGATTCATCAGCTAAGCGGAATTGATCTTTAACTTTTAAAAAGGAATATGATTCGAGGCTTGTAAAATTAAACCTATTTTATCAAAGCGGCGTTTAGTACGTTCTTTATCACTTAAAGCTGAAAAATCTTCTTCTTTTAAGTAGACTTGACCTTTTGAAGGACTTTGGAGCCCTCCAATAATCGATAATAAAGTACTTTTACCAGAACCAGATGGGCCAATTATGGCCACAAATTCGCCTGGTTCAATCACAAAATTAGTCTGTTTCAAAGCTTGAATTGTTTTGTCACCATCTTTAAAACTTTTTTCAATATTTTTAATTTCTATGGCTTTCACGTTTATCTCCTAAGATATCGCTTAACTTGGATCAATGCGTACAATTTGTCTAACTGAAAGCAATCCACCTAAAACCGCAAAGACAATCATTAAGATCATTGTAATTCCAATTAATTCCCATGAAAAAGCAAAAGGTACTTTTGCTGGTAAATAAAGGGCTGTTAAAAGAGTAAATATCAAACCGAGCGTGGCTCCTATAACCGCCATTAGTAAAGTTTGGTAGACGACTGAGCTACCGATAACGAAGCTTGAAATACCCTGTGCCTTCATGACACCTATACAAGACTGCTATGATCATTGCTAATAACTGCCGCCTTATTAGAAAATAATTTTTGTGAATTAAAAAAACACTTAGTCTCAAATTTGCCTTTAAGTAGTTAATAAAGACAATTTGGGCGATAAGTGTTTAGAATTATAATTTTTTATTTTTTCGATTTATTATTAATATCCGCTAAAATCATTGCAATGAAATCTTCAACCGAAACAGATTCTGAATTTTCTTGACCGTAACGACGAACATTCACATTACCAGATTCAACTTCTTTGTCCCCAATTACTAATTGGTAAGGAACTTTAGAAGTTTGAGCTGAACGAATCTTATAGCCAAGTTTTTCATTACGCAAGTCCATTTCAACGCGAACACCAACATTTCTCAAAGCATGATAGATTTCTTCTACTTTTTCACCATGGGCTGCGAGATTAACTGGTAAAAGAACAACTTGAACTGGAGCTAACCAAGTAGGGAAGGATCCCTTGTACTCTTCAATTAAGTAGGCAACGAATCGTTCCATAGTTGAAACTACACCACGGTGGATAACAACCGGACGATGGTCATTTTGACCATCCTCACCTACATAAGTTAGGTCAAAGCGTTCTGGAAGTAGGAAGTCTAATTGTACTGTGGACATGGTTTCTTCTAAGCCAATAGCTGTTTTGAATTGAACATCTAACTTAGGCCCATAGAAAGCTGCTTCCCCTTCCGCTTCAAAGTAATCCAATTCTAATTCATCCATAGCTTCTTTAAGCATAGCTTGGGCTTTTTCCCACATCTCATCATCATCAAAGTATTTCTTAGTATCCTCAGGATCACGGTATGATAAACGATAACGATAATCTGTAATGCCAAAGTCCTCATATACCTCAGAAATCAACTGTAACACACGCTTAAATTCCTCTTTAATTTGGTCAGGACGAACGAAAATATGCGCATCATTAAGTGTCATTTCACGAACACGCTGCAAGCCTGATAAAGCACCCGATTTTTCATAACGATGCATCATCCCTAATTCTGCAATTCGAATAGGTAGTTCACGATAGGAATGAATATCATCTTTATAAATCATCATATGGTGTGGACAGTTCATCGGTCTTAGAACAAGCATCTCACCGTCACCCATATCCATAGGCGGGAACATATCATCTTGATAATGATCCCAGTGTCCCGAGGTCTTATAAAGATCCGTCTTGGCCATGATTGGAGTGTAAACATGTTGATAACCCAATGAAATTTCCTTATCAGTAATATAGCGTTCGATGGTACGACGGATAGTTGCTCCATTAGGTAGCCAGAAAGGTAAACCTGATCCCGCTTCCGGACTAATCATGAATATGTTCAATTCTTTACCTAATTTACGGTGGTCGCGCTCCTTGGCCTCTTCACGTAATCTTAAGAATTCATCTAGATCTTCTTGTTTAAAGAATGCTGTTCCATAAACCCTTTGCATCATCTTATTATCAGAATTGCCACGCCAATAAGCTCCAGCGAGTGACAAGAGTTTAAAAGTCTTAATCTTACCAGTTGAAGGCACATGAATTCCACGACATAAATCAGTAAAATCTTCTTGCGTATAGACGGTGATAATTTCGTCTTCAGGTAAATCATTGATTAACTCTTGCTTGTAAGGATCATCCTTAAAAATCTCTAAAGCCTCTTGACGCGATACTACTCGCCGTTCAATTGGATAATTGGCTGAAATAATTTTTTTCATTTCCTTTTCAATTTTTGGCAATTCTTCTTCGGTAATTGGATCTGGTTTGTCAGTATCATAATAGAATCCTGAATCAATGGCAGGTCCTACACCAAAGTGAATACCTGGATACAAACGAGTCATAGCATGAGCCATTAAGTGAGCGGTTGAGTGACGCATAATTTGTAAAGCTTCGTCGCTTTTATTAGTGATAATCTCAATTGACCCATCCTTTTCAATTGGTCGATTATGGTCAATAATCTCTCCTTCAAATTTACCTGCTAAGGTTGCTTTAGCTAAAGAACGAGAGATAGATTCTGCTACTTGCATAGGTGTGATGCCTGATTGATATTCTCTTACAGCACCATCCGGTAATGTTAAATGAATTGTTGACATATAAGATTCCTCCTCCGTACTACTGAAACTTAAAACAAAACGTCCCATTGGCTATTACTAACCAATGGGACGTGTATTCGACGTGGTTCCACCCAAGTTCATTATCTTTTATAAGATAATCTCATAGAGTTAACGCCTCCGACGTCTCGACTTACCACTCATGCTTGAGTCGAGCATTCAAGAAGGGGTAAAGCTAATTATCATTAAGGTCTTCCAGCAAACGACCTCTCTCTTGAAATGAGGGAATTAAACTTCGTGACTTCTCATTAATTTCTTATCTTGAGTTAAATTCATTAAACCATCAATCTTAAAAAAATGCAAGAATTAGTTTCATAATTGCATTAATCTGCCAATGCCAGTCAAATTAGCTAAAATCCCTAAAAACATAGGAAATAATAAAACAGTTTGCTTTTCCACAAAGAAATACAACCCTGCCACCGTTATTTGAATAATCAGTGCAATAGCAAGGACTAGCAATATAAACCTTTGCTCTTTTTTAAAATCTGTTGATTTGAATCCATCTCTCATACATCGATTTCCTCTCTTTAATAAATTAACGGTTAGATAAGCGGCGATTTTCTCCCGTCAATTGCCATTCCTTAGTTAAAAATTTAATTCTTTCCATGATTCTTGCCGCTTTCGTCACGTCGGAAGCATTACGACTAGAAGCTAAATGAACTTCTAACTCTGCCATTGTGAAGTTGGAAGTGAAAAATGTTGGTAAGGATTCCTTCATCCGATGTTCGAGTATAACCCCTAATAAATCATCTCTTAACCAAGCTGAATTCGATTCCGCCCCAATATCATCAATAATTAGAACTGTTTTCTTCTTAATTTGCTCTAACATCATAAATAATTGATTGTCTTGCCCAATCACAGCCTTCATTTCCATCGTAAAGGTTGGGTAATGAATCATCGATACTTGATAACCCAAACTGGCTAGAGCATTGGCTAAGGCCCCTAATAAATAGGTCTTTCCAACACCAAACGGTCCAGCGATATACATACCTCTGGCTTGACGAATATTCACTTTAATCTCTTCAATAAAAGTTGTGACAGCTTCCATCAACACTAAACGTTGCGGACTGGTTAAGTCGTAATCTTCAAGCCTTGCTTTTTGAACATCTAGAGCCATCATCCGATTATCAATTAAAGCAGCTGTTTTTCTTTGGGCCTGTTGATGTAAATAACTTTGAGTGGGCACATAGGTAACATCTATATAGTTATAGTTGATAAAAAGTTCCGGTGTAAAACCAGGGTTTTGCCCTTCTTTACCTGCTGCCATGGCTTCTTTTTCCATCCGATACTCGTTGAGTTTGGATAGAGAATTCATGATCATTTCTAGTGAAATTTTGTCCTGATTAGCATTGATAAAATCCTTAATAGCAGGATAATTGAGAAGCACTTTTGTCATTTCTTGACTTGAAGCAGATTGGGGTGTTTGATTTTCAAAATCTTTCATCAGCTGTTTGATGGATTGCATCTTAATCTTCCCCCTTATTTAATAAGTTCTCTAGTCGTTTGCGAATTTCTTCTTCTTTTAATTGTGACGAAGGTTTTGCGCCTTTGTCTATAGAGTCATCATCTATCTCCTTTGACAATGCGTTCTTACCATTTGTCTCAACTGGTTTACTGCTAGCATTTTCTTGAGAAGTGGCTTTTGGATTTTGTTGTTCCTTCAACCAACTAGGCACCAACTCTTGATATTTTTTTTTGTTAGTCCAATTGTTCTTTGATGATTGTGCTTTTTGCTTGTCTTTAATTTTACTTTGTTTCTCTTTAAAGAGTCTCTGCTTATGTAAGAACTCCAAGGCCTCTGCAGGATTGGATAGTCCCACTTGTTGCCACTCATTAGCCAATCGATTCGATCTTCCTTTTTCAAAATTGGCGTGCCCTTCCATAACGATTAAATAATAAACTAAAAAGTTCAAGACAGCTTGTGGCAGACGTGATTTCTCAATTAGTTCTTTTAAATAATAATGTTCAGAACTCGTCGCAAATCCGCCTGCTTCTTCTTTAATTTGATTTAAAAATTCACTTGGATTCATTTGCTGACAGATAAGTATAATTTCAATTTCTTGATCGGTAAAGCTTGGATAGTTCGTTCTTAAATCATTTTTCAAATTAGCAAGTTCTTCGTGACTTGCTTTGACTGACTGGTCGACTAATTGATCATAATATTCGCGTTTCTTAAAATACTGATATTTTGCTGCATAAGTTCTTAACAATTCAAGATCAATTTGTTGTGTGACTGGACTTTGAGCGAGTTTAACAACTTGCGCCATAGCTTCCTCATCTAGTTCATAAAACTGACTTAAGCTAGCTATTTGGTTCAAGACAGCTTGGCTTATCAATTCTTTAGCAACTTGTTTACTGGCTAGTATCTGATAAAAGAAAGATAAATCAAATCTATCTTGAAAGTTGTCTTCATCAAGCTCAAAATTTGAGTATTGGTCTTGGAATTGTATGCCTTCGGTCGCTTCAAATAATTCACTACGACGAAAGTTTTCGCTTTTAGCATTGATAACCTCAGCGAAAGGTAAGGTGATTTCGCTTAATGCTGTCTGCCCTAGGTCTTCTTTTTTCCACAGACGAATCAAGCCATAATAAGACTCATCACCTATTTGATTAAAAAGAGCTAATGATAATTGGGGATGTTTAAAAAAATGTTCCACTGACAAAGGCATTTGCATTTCATAGAAAATAGTTTGCCGTGTATAGTCATCATGTGACTTTTCATCTCGATAAGTCCTTATAAGATTCACAGCTTCTAAATGAATGCGTGCTTGATTGAAATCCCCTATACCCATATTAAGAACAGGTAATAATCGAGAGTGCATCGTCCGATAGGTCCAATTAAGTTTTTCTCTCGGTTGGTGGGCCAAAGTTAAATATAAACTGACTGCATCGGCCCCAATAATCGGTTGATAAAGTTGAGTTAAACATTGAAGTTGCTGAAATGATAAAGGAAGGCCTAATTTGACTTGATAAGGTTGATAAGGATTAATCTGTAAGACCATGGTCCTCTTGCTCCGATGATTTTGATTGTAGCGTTAGGGCTTCAAGTTCTTTAATAAACATTTCACGTGATTGGAATTCACGGTATACCGAAGCAAAACGAATATAGGCCACTTCATCTAATTCCATTAATAAAGGCATTACAAATTCACCGATATCTTTACTAGCAATTTCTTGTTCACAAACTTCTCGAATTTTATTTTCAACGTGACCGACCACTTCTTCCATTTGCTCACGACTAATCGGTCGTTTTTCTGCCGCTCTAACAATACCACGCAAGAGTTTATCACGATTAAACTCTTCACGTGTTCCATCACGTTTAACTACTAATAAAGGTGTTCTCTCAATACGTTCATAAGTATTAAAACGAAAACCACAAGTCATACACTCTCTTCTACGTCGGATAGATGCACCATCTTCTGCGGGTCGGGAATCAATTACTTTGGATTGTTGCTGATGACACTTTGGACATTCCATCAAAGCTCCCCCTTTCTATATAAATATATTAAAGTAATTCCTAATTCTATTATAGCTTATTTAATAAATCTTGTAATGCTTGATTAACTTGTTCAGCAACTGTCTCTTTGTCAAACTCAGTATCAATGACAAAATCAGCTTGCTCAATTTTTTCGATAGTGGGGATTTGACTAGAAATTTTTCTTTGAGCCATTTCTAGATCGATTTGATCTCTTTGAGTCAAGCGTTCTAATTGCTTATGATAAGGCGCATAGATCACCCACACCTGATCAAAGAAAGCTTGCCAACCCACTTCATATAACAAGGGCACTTCAACGAATACCAATGGTTCAGATAACGTTTTAATTTGACGTCTTAGCTCTTCAAGAATCAAAGGGTGTAAAATTTGATTGAGGGCTTCTAAAGCTTGAGAATCATTGAAGACTATTGCCGATAAAAGTGGACGGTTTAAATGACCTGAGCCCAATAGGATTTTTTCAGAAAATCTTTCAACCAGTCTATTTAATCCCTTACTACCAGGCTTAACTACTTTCCTTGCAATTAGATCCGTATCAATAACTGGATAGTTTAAATTTTTAATTATTTGAGCCACGGTTGATTTACCGGTTGCTATTCCTCCTGTTAATGCTATCAAAAACGTCATACTATACCTCCTGTTTAGTCGATCATGTTTGCTTTTACTAAGTAAAATATCTCTGACACCTTGGACAGTAATGTGTGCCTCGTTGAGCCAACTGAGTTTTTTCTACGGTAGTACCACATCGAAAACAAGGCTGTCCCTTGCGCCCATACACTTGCAATTGTTGTTGAAATTCTCCTGCTTGTCCTAAACTGTTGCGGTAAGTTCGAACGGATGAGCCTCCTGCCTTGACCGCTTCATCAATCACCTCAATGATTGATTGATGTAGATCTTGCATATTACTTAGTGGAACAGACCTGGCCAAACTAGCTGGATGGATTCCTGCTCTAAATAAGGATTCATCAACATAAATATTTCCTAAACCTGCCACTGTTTTTTGATCTAAGAGAACAGGTTTAATCATACGATTAATTTTGGATAGGTCTTTTTGAAAACTTGCTAAATCAAACTCATTTTCTGTGGGTTCTGGACCTAAGTCCTTGGCGAGAAAATAATTTTCTAGCTCATTTTTCGCTATTACTTCAATCCGACCAAACTTTCTAACGTCATGATAGTTCAATAAAGTTCCATCAGAGAACATAAATTCGACATGAGTGTGCTTATCTTTTTGATAGGATGTCAATTGATCTTGAGGAGTGTATTGATATTTACCTTCCATTCGCAAATGCGAAATCATAACCTTATCGCTAAGAATAAATATTAAATATTTTCCTCTTCGTTTGACTTCAATGATTTGTTGGTCGATTAACTGATTAGCAAATAATTTTACTTCTTCAGCATTTTCAGCCCCTACTATTCTAGGCCAATAAACATTTACTTTTTTTATGGTCTTTCCTTGAACCAACTGATTCAATCCAATCATGACAGCATTTACTTCTGGTAATTCTGGCATTTAACCCACTCCTAAACTGAAATCTATTTTTATTTTATCATGAAAGAAGAACTTTGTCGGTTATGTCGAATAGTAAAGATGATATCGTCTTATTTTAAAAACCACCTAGGATTAGGTGGTTCAAAAATTTATCTAGCTTCTAAAATAGCAACATCCCTACCTGAAAGATCACTTTCAATATAGCCTGAAGCAAGATATTTTTCAATTACTTGTTTTTCTTCTGATTGACCTTCTAAAATTGAGCGATTAAAAACAACATAATCAATAGTAAGGTCTACTTCTCGATTATTATGATAGAAAAGATCATAAAGTTCTGAATTTTTTGATAAAGGTGTCGTATATGAGGATACCGTCACAACTCTACTATTTTTTGGTATTTTAGCTAAGGTCTTTTGAATCGATTGATAAAATTCAGTGTCGTTTTGATAGGATTGATAATCATACTTTCTAGGGCCTATCATTGTTACAAAAAACGAAAGGCTTGCTAATATTGATAAGGTGATGAAAAAGCTAGATAATTGTTCAAATGAGAATTTTTTGGTTCGAAACAGATACACTTTTCTTCTTTGCCAATGTTCAATGGTTATGATAGACATAAAAAGAATAAGCGTGCTCGATCCAAAGTGATATTGTTTAAATAAGTCGACTTGATAAGGCCAGTCACTGACAAGATTGATGACCAAAAGGGGTAACAATAAAATATACGGGCGCCATGAAACTTGTAGCAAGGGTAAAAAGGCCTGGCTTGCAAAAATAATCAAGAGATACTTTAACTTTTCATAAGTAAAAATACTTGCTAATGTGAATGCGGGGTTTTTTATGGCATTAAAGACCGCATGGATTAAACCCTCTTGGTCTGTCAGCATAAAATTGGCAAAGCGACTAGTCATTGCCCCAGTGCCAAAGTGTCTTAACCAAGTAATAGCAAAGAAAAAATAAGCTATTGGTATAATAATCTGAAGCCCCAGTATTACTTTTTTTACCTTAGACGTTTGGGGCCAAAGATTTTGTAATAAAAAGAAAGCCCCGATACTTATTACATAAACAATCGCATCTTCTTTGACTGCTAATAATAATAGGGTTGCTACCGCCATCTTCCAGCTCGATTGACTGAGGTCGGCATAAATTAACCATAAAACTAATGGTGCTAAAAAACAATTTTCATGATAGTCATAGAATTGACCGCTAGTCAATGATGGCATCCATAAATAGAGCAAAAGAAAGACAATTCGATACTTCACACTCCACTTTAACTGATTAAGTATTAAATATAAAGGTATGACTCCTGACATTACAATGAGAACTTGAAGCGCTTGAATAGTCAAAGGACTCGGTAATAGCCAATAAACAGGCAGAATTAAATAATGAATAGGAGAGAGATGCACTGCAAAATGTGACAACTTTTCTCCTCTTTCTAAAGTTGTAATAGGCCCCATCCCATTCGCCATACTCTCAAACATCTGCGAAAAAATGCCCATATCATAAGTCGGTGAAGCATAGACTAAAACTCTAGCAATTACCCATAAGCCAACTGTTGATGCATACAATATAATGGACAGAAAGAATATTGCCCATAAACTCCCAGACCTCATTCTTAAATTTAATCGTTCCAGAAGACTTCCACGAGTTAAGAAGTAAGCTAAAATAGCACTTAAAATAAATAAGATTAATAATTTTTTATCCATTGATGAACTATTTGTTACAAATGTTTCTTCATTCAAAAAAACAGCCAGATAAATGAAGCGTATCGCTAAGATAAAAGCTCCTCCCAATACAATGAATTGTTTCTTAAGTCTATTGAAAAAGAGATAGCAATAGTAGGTCATTAAAAGAAAAAACACACCCAAGACGATTACTAAGGATGAGTTTTGCCATGTAAAGAATAGACAAAATATTACTAAGACAATAGTAAAAAATTCTCCTCTTAAATCTTCTCTTGAAAAATGAAAATCGCCCGCTAATAAAAGTGAAAAAACTAAAACAAGCATACTTAAAAAAGAAAATATGGACACTTGATTATCCAGAATGACCAAAACATTGAGTTCAGGACACATCATAATGTTTAAAATCGCCGTTATTAGATAAGCTGATAGAAAGTGAAAGCCAAGTGACCAAGAAATAATTAAAGATTTTTTCTGACTCATCTTGAAATTTACTCCTCTACTTTAATGTCATTCGTTGGGTCTTTTGTAATTTTGAACCTTTCAACCTGCTGGTCAGTAGGAGACTTTTTGGCTGAGCGACCAATTTGTCGTTTATTTAACGACTCACCATTTAGATGAAACATTAAGAACTTGCCGTACTTTTGCTCTAGAAGAGCCCAAGCAATTAAACTTAAGGCAGACAAACTAGTAATGCCTGCTCCCAATAAAAGGCCTCTCGGCTGAAAGATCATTTCAAGTTGATGTTCGCCAGCTTCTACTTGAAAGGCCAAAAGAGAATCCCATATTTTTTCGTCTTCTACAAGTTCTCCATCGACCTTCACTTGCCATCCTTGGTCGTACGGAATAGAAGTAAACACCCAAGGGCTATCTTTAATTGTAATCGAACCTCTCACATAGTTGGAGCCCCACTCTTCTATTTGTATGGCCTCTGACTGCCGGTCTTCGATTATTTGGTTAACCTTATTTTGATCCATTTGGTAAATCTTCAGATCTGTCAAATTGAATTGTCGGTCAGCCTTAATAATGATCTCCAACTCTTGTTCTTGACCTTTGGCTTGATGGGCAATATTAAAGACTTGATTGGCTCCGAATTTAGAGCGATAATCGTAATTCTGTCCATTTAATAAAATGTCGACTTCTCCCTTATAGGTTGATAAACTGCGCGGAATATCGACAAAGTAGGAATCATCAGTAGTTGGCGTAAAAATCAACTTCATTGAACCATCCAGTGTATTATCTTCACGAGAAAAGATTTGACCTCCTGATTGTGTCGCTCCATGAATTAAGTTGGTTAAAGTCACCTCGGTCTCAACCAGTTTGAAAATTTCTGTATCATCTGATAGGAGAGCTTGAGCAATCGCATTTTGGTTAGCGATCGGTCGGTTTTCAATTAAATTCAATTGAGCTAACTGATTACTTACTCCAAAAGCAATCGGCAATGTTTTAGGAGTTTGGAAAATGGTAAATCGATCGGTTTCATCTACCTTATTCGCCTCATTAGTAATATCTAGGCGTGTCACATCCGTTGGAAAAATATAAGTCTGATCAATAACAGCTTGATCATCACTTGAAAAGGGTTCATTATTTACAAAATACTTCACTCCGAATAGAGCATCAGTTAAAGGAGTACCATAATAATAAATAGATGCATCAATCGCTGAATTCCCTAGTTCTTCGAACAAATCTCGTGTAGAGCCTTCTAAACTAGAGGTGAAGGTTGTCATTCCAGGATAACTAAAAGTCATCGGATCATTTTTAGACCGATAGAATGTTTTAGAGATACGGTAAAAATCGCTTTTGTCTGGACGAATTTTATCAATAGATTCGTCAATGACATCCAGTGCATTTTCAAATTTAAAAGCATTGTTATGATTTAGTCTTCCCTGGGAAAGATAGGCATTGGCACTTAACTCTCCAAAACTTAATAATAAAACTAGCAGCCATTTAAAGTGAGGCTGTTTTACTAAATAAAGAACCAACCACATTAGCCCAAAAATAAAGGCGGAAGCTTGTCTTTGTTCAGGAGTCAGGAAAGAATATTCCTTGACCATCACTACAGACTGAATTAAGAGGGCAATAGCTATTCCAATGAAAACTTCCTGGCTTTCAATCACTTTATCCTTGAGTCCTTGATAAGCTAATAAGATAAGGAAAAAGACTAGAATCCAAGAAAAACGATAGAAAAAGCCTGCTGGATTTTGTCCCATATGCCAAATCTTGCTAGTGAATTCATGGGTCATAGAAAAGAAGAAGATAGTTAAAACAGTAGCGCTCGCCCATTTATGGCTGGTTTTAATTGTTTTCGATAGGAAATAACTGATTACCCCCACCATAGCTAAGGACCCAACATATATGTTGGGTAAGTTCGGTCCCGCAGACCATGACTCATTATCAAAAGCCCCTATCATTAACTTAGCAAAGATATCTAATGGATTTATTTGTAATTCCCAATCAAAAGATAGAGTCGATTCCAAAGCAGCTTTTGAAAAGAGTAAGTTATAAATGTTAGGCACTAATAATAGAGCTGACAGTCCAATTCCTATTAGAGAAAACATACCTAAGCGAACAACATTTTGTCCTAAAAATTTAAAATAATGGTCTTTATGTACTTGGTAATATTGAACAAACAAATAATAAAAACTATAGAATAAAATAAACAAGCAAATCATATAGCCCATATAATATTGAATGATCATAGTCGAAGCCAAAAGAAAAATGTAGGTGTAAGGCTTTTTACCATCCAGTACATTTTCTAGCGCTACAAGCAGCAGAGGCATTAGCCATAATGCATCCATAAAAATAGGTGTCATTTGATAAGACACAGCGAAACCATTCAAGGAATAGGTGGTAGCCAAAATCAAAGTCAAATAAGGTCTTTTTTGGCCACCATGGCGTTTAATAAGATAATAAGCCATGGATAAGCCCATAGCCCCATACCGCAACCATACCGATAAGAATATAGCATAGGTTATCCATTTCATGGGTAAAATTAAATAAAATATATTGAAAGGACTCATTAAGTAATAAGCCCAAGCCCCAATCATATTTCCTCCAATTGATTTGGTAAAAGAATAAAACAAAGCGCCAAAATCACCTGAATAAAAAGAATTTCGCATAAATATATATAAATCAATAAATTGCTGATTAAAGTCGATAGCTAAGAAAGACTTTTCTCCAAAAGGAAAGAAATCATTAATAAACCACCCTACTAGCATTAAGGCCAAAGGAGCCAAGCCGCTCATTCCATAAATCCATGTTTTTTTCTTCATTCCTGGTCCCCCTTCTTAATATTGCTTTCTTCAATAATATAATGAGGCCTTCCCTTTACCTCATAGAATATTTTACCAATATATTCACCCAAAACCCCAATGGAGACTAATTGAACGCCTCCAAAAAATACAATTGTAAAAATAGTGGTGAAGTAACCTGATACTGCTTGACTCGGATCACTAAAGTAGTTAAAAAGTAACCATATAATATAGAGTCCGGCAATTGCAATACAAGTTAAACCTAAGCCAAAAATCATTCTTAAGGGATGATTAGAAAAGGATAGGATTCCATCTAAAGCGTAGTTTAAAGACTTTTTGAATGACCATTTTGTTTGTCCTGCTTGTCGTAATTCATTTTCATATTCAATGACCGTTTCCTTAAAACCTATCCAAGAAAATAATCCTTTAGAAAAACGATTATACTCTCTTAATGAGGTAATAGCATTAATGGCTGGCCGTGATAACAGACGAAAATCCGAAACACCATCCGTCAATTCGACATCCATCATGGTGTTGGCAACTTTATAAAAGATTTTTGCAAAAAAACTGGTTGTTTTTCGTTCGCCATCTCGACTTCGCTTGGCATTCACCACATCATAGCCTTCTTGATATTTAGCAATCATTTCTTTAATTAAATATGGCGGATTTTGTAAATCTCCATCCATAATAATAACTGCTTCGCCACTGGCATGATCAAAGCCCGCTAACATTCCAGCCTCCTTACCAAAATTGCGACTAAATGAAAGGTATTTAACTCGCTCATCTTGTTCAGCAATTTTTCGCATCAATTCTAAGGTGTGATCGGAGGAGCCATCATTCACATAAAGTAATTCAAATTCGAACTCAACCATTGTTTTCAATTCTTCACTTAAAACTTGGTGAGTCTTTTCGATCATTTCTTCTTCATTATAAAAGGGAATCAAAATTGTTATTTTCAATGTAGGTCTGCCTCCCCTTCAAAATAAATTTTACGTGTCACGAAATTAAAAATCATCACAACAATACCGATCAGCACCTTAGAAATCATTACATCCCACTTGAGCCAATCTACAAAGATTACCAAGCCGATTAGGGTGATTAGCAATCCGATAACACTTAAAATGAAAAAAGCCAGGAATTCTTTATGTCGTTCTCCTGCTTCAAACTTACTTTTAAAAACAAATTTCATAGACAGGTAATAGTTATAAAAGGTAGCTACTACAAAAGCAATGGTTGCGGCAATATGGTGATTAACACCAAATTGATAATTAAGCAAATAGAGGATCCCCATATCTAGTAGGGTCGCTGTCCCTCCAACAAAAACAAAACGAGTGATTTGCTTCATTAATTTTATCATAATTTCCGTCCTTTTCTTTTATGTACACCAATTATTATATACTAAGAGGGGGGGACTTTCATCCTAGCTTAGAAGCTTCAAGCTATTTTAAAGATTTTGTCTTAATAAGGACACAAAAAAGACGATTGAATTTCTGATATGCCCCCTGTCAAGTAGACAGATAAAATATCATTCAAACAATCGTCTATTGTTGTCACATCTTAAAAGATACAGTTTTTAAAGATTTTAAGCTAAAAATGCTAAAAGATTTGAAATTAGTATTCCAATAAATGTTCCCGTACTTACACCTATTAAGGCCATTAATACAGCAATAGGCACTAAAGATTGAGAATAAGCCGCTGCTAAAACTGGTGCAGATGCTACTCCACCTATATTAGCTAATGAAGCCACCCCACATGTGAATAAATCCAACTTAAAAAGCTTAGCTATAATTAACATTAATATGCCGTGAACTAACAAAATAACAAAACCAGTTAAAATATAAGCTGGGGCTTGGGTTAATTCGGCAAAATTTGAAGTAGCTGCAATTAAACCAATTAATAAATATAACAAAACATTCGATAGCTGTGGAGCACCCGGAATCTTACCTAAAGGTGTCATAGCGCACGCTAAACCAATAAAAGTAACGATAATGATTGTCCAGCCTGTTTCAAAGTTACCAGGTAAGTAGCCAGCTATCGTTTGTGCTAGGGCAGTAAAACTAAAAGCTAAACCTAATAACAGTAGAATATGATGATGCTCAATGGCTGTGCTAATTTTATCAAATTTAATAGTTAAATTTTCATTCACTTTATCTATGACAGAGGTGTCAGCCTTGGTCCATTTATTAAACTTTTTAGCAAAAGGTACCATAGCTAACAAGAACATTATCCACATTGAATAATCAATCGAATCAATCAAAAGAGTGTATCCCATACTTTCACTATTAAGATTTAATGATTCCATAACAGCAGACATATTTTGGACGCCACCTACCCAACTACCTGCTAAGGCACCAAGCGTGAGCGGAGCATCCGGCGATAGAATGCCTTTGAATAGGGTGAAAGCGATTACAAAACCTATTGTAATCGTGATTGTTGCTGAGAAAAATGATAGGATCATTTTCCAGCCTAACTTGGCAATATCTCTTAAATCAGCTCTTAGAAGCATTAGAAAGATCATAGCTGGAAGAATAGCATCCTTAATCGCTCCCCTTGCACCCAAGACTTCCTCCCCTTGCCAAAAACCAAAGGTTGAAAATAACATCGTTCCAAAATAAACTATTATCAGTGCTGGTACATAAGTAAAGAACTTCGAATCCTTATACTTGCTTTCAAGCCAAACCATTACACCTATGAAAAGTAACATGAAGGCGATAAAGTGAAATCCATTCGTAATCATAAAAAACCTCCTTTTATTTTACCACTGTTTGATAACGCTTTCAAAGTGGCTAGTTTTATTTTATATTAATTTTAAAAGTGCGTCAATGAAAAATTTAAGTTTCTCAATATAACAAAAATTAGTAAACTTTTACATATGATAAATCAAAAACTCACAAGTTAAATTCTTAAGAATTTTCAAGTTCTAAGACATTTTGTTGTGAGTTTATTTCTATTTATTTAAGCTCTAACCAAGAATCTCCATAATGATAGTCTACTTTTAGTGGAACACTCAAATCAGCAGCCTCCTCCATCACTTGTGGAACTATTTTTTCTAAGATCGACATTTCTTCTTCTGGTCCTTCAAGGATCAATTCGTCATGTATCTGTAAAATCATGCGTGATTGAAGGTCTTCCTCTTTCAAGCGCTGATCTAAATTAACCATGGCAACTTTAATAATATCAGCCGCACTTCCTTGAATTGGCGAGTTCATAGCAGTTCGTTCTGCAAAGGAACGAACATTAAAATTGGTAGCGTGAATATCCGGTAAATAACGCCGGCGATTGAAGAGTGTTTTTACATAGCCTCTTTCTTTAGCTTCTTCCACAATCGTTTCCATAAATGTTTTGATGCCCGGAAACATTTCAAAGTAACGATCAATAAAAGCCTTGGCTTTTTTACGGGTAATGTTTAAATTTTGTGATAAACCATAATCAGAAATTCCATATACTATTCCAAAGTTAACTGCCTTGGCTTGGCGACGGTGGTCTGCATCTACTGCCTGATCATCTTCTAGGTTAAAGACTCTTCTAGCCGTAGCAGAGTGGATATCTTCATTATTTCTAAACGCTTCTTGCATGTGTTGATCTTGCGAAATATGAGCTAAAACGCGTAATTCAATTTGTGAATAATCCGCCCCAAATAACTTCCAGCCCTTCTTGCTTGGTACAAAAGCTTGACGCACTAGCCGTCCTTCTTCGATTCGGATTGGTATGTTTTGTAAGTTAGGATCAGTGGATGAAAGACGTCCTGTTTGAGTTAAAGTTTGGACAAAGCGTGTGTGAATCTTACCATCTTCTTTAATATAGGGTGGAAGCCCTGCTAAATAGGTCGACTGTAATTTTGCAATCTGTCGATAGGCTAAAATAGCTGGGACAATGGGATGCTTGTCTTTCAACTTTTCCAAAACATCAGCTGCTGTAGAATACCCGGTTTTTGTTTTCTTGATAATAGGCAAGCCTAAATCTTCAAAAAGAACAATACCCAATTGTTTAGGAGAATTCACATTGAAAGTTGAGCCAGCCATGTTATGAATTTCTTCTTCCATTTTTTGCATACGAATTAGAACTTGCTCATTTTTTTCATCTAAAGTTGAACGATCAACCTTTATGCCACCGATTTCAATCTTGGCTAAGGTTTGAGCCAAAGGTAACTCTATTTCATGATAGAGGTCTGTCATCTCTAGTTCTTCTAAACGATTTTCTAATGGTTGTTGAACTGCTTTTAGAGTTTGTAATTTATTGGCTAAATGTTGGTAAAACTGATCCTTATTTTCAGGTAAAGCTCTTTTTGCTCCCTTACCATAGATCGTTTCATCGTATTGCACTGTCACTGGCAGATTTAAAAGATTAGCCACATCCGCAAGTTCTTGGTTGTTTTTTGTATCAATTAAATAAGTGGCAATCAAAACATCCATCATTATGCCATTAATTTGTGTATCGTAACGGGAAGCTATGACCGCTTCACGTTTATAATCAAAAAAGATTTTTTGCTTGTCTTCGTTAGTTAACCACTCTTTAAAAACTTGACTGCTAAAAGCTAAGTCTTCAGGAAGGATGTACAATTGATTCTGTTTAAAGTCTAACCAAGCGACCGCTTTAATAGGGGCAAAGTGATAATTGTCCTGTAAGATTTCACTGTAATACACTGCTTGATCAGGTAAGATAGTGGGTTCAATCCGGTCTGCTGAATCGATTACTTGGATGGAAATTTCAGGTAAATCTTCTGCTGCTTGATTAATCGTACTCGACTCCCCTTGCTCAACTTGCAAGTCTTTCAAGAAGGATTGAAAGTCCATTTGACGATAGAACTCAGCTAAAGCTTGATAATCTGGTTGGGGCAAAAGAGTCTCCTCAATTGTCAATTCTATCGGTGCATCATGAAGAATACGAGCTAAATCTTTACTCATCCTTGCATTAGCTTCATCATTAATAATGTTTTCTTTCATTTTAGAAGCTTTTAACTCATCTAAGCGATCATACATGGCTTCTACTGAACCAAACTGATGAAGTAATTTAAGTGCTGTCTTCTCACCCACTCTAGTAATACCTGGGTAATTATCAGATGAATCCCCCATAAGACCTTTCATGTCAATAATTTGTAAAGGCTCAATCCCCCATTTTTCTTGGATTGATTGAGGGGTGTATGCTTCTAGGTCAGAAACACCTTTACGCGTAATATACACAGTTGTTTTATCACTGGCTAATTGAGTTAAATCTTTATCTCCAGATAGGACAATAACTTGATCTGCTTGGTTTGCTTGATAAGCAAGAGTTCCTATAATATCATCCGCTTCATAATTACTTAAAGAATAATGTTTAATCCCATAGGCTTCTAACAGCACACGAAAATATGGCATCTGCTCTTTGAATTCAGTAGGTGTCTTTTGGCGTCCACTTTTATAGTCTTGATATTTTTCTGTCCGAAAAGTGCCACCACTCTTATCAAATGCCACTAAAACATGGGTTGGCTTAAATTGACTCAAGACATTATCTAACATTCTCTTAAAAGTGAAAAGAGCATTAGTATGAAGACCTGATCGATTTTTAAAACGTTCAATATCAAGGATTGAAAAGAAAGAACGAAAGGCTAAACTCGATCCATCAATTAAAAGTATGGTACGTTTTGACATTATGTCACTCCTTTATTTATGCAAAAAGCCAACGAATTCGCTGGCTTTAAGAATCAAATTACATTATAAATTTTTTACATGAAGACTCGCATAGGCTGTTTCAAATTGACGAGCTAAATGGTCGATATCTCCCGCTCCCATGAATAAAAGGACTTCATCTTTGTAATCCATAAGCGGTGAAAGATGATCTTTCGAAATAATTTCAACTTTTTCATTAATCATTCTAGCTAAATCTTCAATTTTGACATCACCTGATTGTTCTCTAGCTGAAGTAAAAATATCAACTAAATGAACATGATCTGCAATTGATAAAGCTTCAGCAAATTCATTAAGCAAAGCTACGGTACGACTGAAAGTATGGGGTTGAAAGATTGCTACTACCCGTCGATTAGGATATTTTTGTTGAGCCGCATCAATTGTTGCTTTTATCTCACTTGGATGGTGGGCATAGTCATCAATAATAATTAAATCTTCAACTTGTCTTACTGAAAAACGACGCTTTACCCCCTGAAAGCTTGCCATTTGTTCAGCAATGTCTTTAGCCTTAAATCCTTCTAAATAGAGTAAGGTAATAACCGCTAAGGCATTTAAAATATTATGCTCGCCATAAGCAGGAAGGTGAAAGTGTCCAAATTTTTCTCCTTTAATATATACGTCAAAATCAGAGCCTTTTGGCGTACGTTGAATATTATCAGTATAAAACTCTTGGTTATCATTGAGGCCATAGCGATAGACAGGAACATTTGATTGCAATTTAGATAAAAATGGGTCATCCCCCCAAGCGATAATTCCTTTTTTTGCTTGGTGGCTAAAGTCATTAAAGGCCGAAAAGACATCTTCAATGGATTGATAATAGTCTGGATGGTCGAAATCAATATTGGTGATAATCGCATAATCAGGTTGATAGGCCATGAAATGACGGCGATATTCACAAGCCTCTAAGGCAAAGTAGGTAGATTCTTCATCGCCAAAACCCGTACCATCACCAATGAGATAAGAAAGAGGAGCTAGTTTTTTTAAAGTATGGGCCAGCAAACCAGTCGTAGAAGTCTTACCGTGTGAACCTGTGACAGCAATTGAAGTGTATTGTTTTAATAAGTCACCAATAAAGGTATGGTAGCGATAAATAGGTAGACCTAATTCTCTCGCTTTCACTAACTCAGGGTGTTCATCATTAAATGCATTGCCTGCTATAATCGTTTGCCTCGCTTGGATATTATCGGCTGAAAATTCTAGAATTTTGATGGATTGATTTTCTAATTCTTGTTGTGTAAAGAAATAAGTAGCTACATCACTACCTTGTACATGGTATCCTTCACCATGTAAAACCAAAGCAAGGGCAGACATACCAGAGCCTTTTATTCCCACAAAGTGATAAACAGTATTTTTATCTAACATTATTCATTATCCTCCTTAGTAAACAAGAGAAAGGATTGCTTGTCTTTCACTAAACGTTTGAGTATCTGACGGTCAACTTTTTTCATAGTCCAACACTCTTGCTGCCCTTCTTGCATCCGTTGAACAGCTTTCAAGGAATGATCAATATTGGCTAAACGTTCTTCTATTACTTGATTGCCTTGTTTAGTTTTTTCTCTTTCGCTTGTAGACAATGAGTTATTATAATCCTTTTGCAATTTGTTTTCCATATTATTCCTACGATAATCTTTATTATGCAAGAAAGGAATATCATAAGCATAAGAAAACTTTGTCTCATTTGGCTCATTTTCAAACTGTTCATCTAAAGTTTTCTTGCTTTGCATGGCTTGACTAGCTTTTTCAAGTCGGTAATGCTTTGCTTCCCGTCCATAAGCTGTTTGATAAGAGGATGATAGTGGTTTGTCTGAAAAGCTTTCTAATATTCCTGAACCGGATTCAAACCACCGATCAGAAGGTCTATCTGACATTCTATTAGATTCTATCTTCTTTTGAACCTTTTTAAAAGCGGGCTCTTCTAAAGCGTGTTCAGAACTACGATGACTCCCCATACCAAGATGAAATTTTCTTTTCTTGTTTCCAGCTAAGTGATGACCTTTTTTGAAAGCTGGACCTTTATATTCAGAAGTCATAGCGATCTCCTTTGTGATTTTTCTCTAAATTAATAGCTTTGAATTACTTCTGCTAAACTTGTTCCTACTTCAAAATGATTCGGCAATACCCAGATGCCTGGATCATTTTGAATATCTTCTAAACCAAGCTCTCGGGTAGAACAAATCATACCTCTAGAAGGAACGCCTCGTAATTCACCAGGCCATATAATTGCGCCCGAAGGCATCACTGCACCTGATTTGGCCACTAAAACTTTTTGACCCTGCGCAATATTAGCTGCTCCACAAACAATTTGTAAGACTTCATCTTCGCTCACTCGTGTTTGAGTAATATTTAAATGGTCAGAATCTTCGTGAGCTTGACATTCTTCAACGAATCCAACCACAAATTTTTCTTCTCGATCGATTTCGACCTCTAAATCAAAGCCTGCCTCTTTAATGAGGTTTTTAACCAGCATTTCTTGTTCTTTATTTAATTTAACAAGACCTTGACCCTCCACTTTAAAATGCTTAGATAAACGATGAATATTAATACCCATCACTTGATCATTTGTCCGATCTCTAATTATGGTAACATCCCCTTTGCGTTCGTAGCTAAGATGATCTTCATCCGTTATTCCATTAGTTAAAAGAAGCACATCGCCAATTCCTTCTTTATTATAAAATGCTAAACTTTTCATTTAATTGCTCCTTTTATGATTTAATAATCGTTTCATAAGTCGTGCGATCAAAATTACGTACTAAATGCAAGAGCATTGCTTTGGCTGCTTCATAATCTGAGATAGTAAATAAAGTTTGATGGCCGTGAATATAACGTGCTGGAACTCCAATCACTGCACTAGGAACACCCTTATTCATAGTATGAGCAGCTCCAGCATCAGTACCACCTTTAGAGAAGAAACATTGGTAGGGAATATTATGGGTGTTTGCAGTATCTTCAATATACTCGCGCAAGCCCTTGTGAGTAATCATACCAGGATCTTGGATTCTCAGTAAGAACCCTCCACCTAATTGCCCTTCACTTTGAGTCGCTTTTTCAATATCATTTGCTGGTGAACAGTCCACCGCTACAAAAAGATCCGGTTGGAATTCATGAACGCCCCCTCTAATACCTCTTAAACCAACTTCTTCTTGAACACTTGCTCCAATAATTAATTCATTATTGAGTTCTTCATTTTGAATTTCACGAAGCGTTTCTAATACAACTGTACATCCATAACGGTTATCCCATGCTTTAGACAGAATTGATTTACCGTTTGCTGTCTTAATAGTTTCCACTTGGGGTACAATTGGATCGCCTAATCTCACTCCAAATTCTTCTGCTTCTTCCTTAGAAGTAAATCCTGCATCAAAAAGAATAGAATCAGCCTTAAGCTGTGATTTAGCGCCTTTTTCTCTTAAGAGATGAGGAGGAACTGCTCCAGATACAACCGGATAATCGCCTTTTTTAGTTTGCAACGTAAAGCGTTGGGCTGAAATCACATAAGGGTTCCATCCACCAATTGGGACTACTCTGAAAAGGCCTCGATCGGTAATTTCACGAACCATAAAGCCCACTTCATCCATATGCGCTGCCACCATTAAACGAGGTGCTCCCTCTTTCTTACTATGTTTGATACCAAAGATATTTCCTAAACTAGACTGATGTATTTCATCAACAAGCGGAGACATTTCTTGATGCATGAAGTCTCTAACACGTTTTTCGTGACCTGAGATTCCTTGTAATTCAGTTAACTTTTTTATTAAGGCAAAAGTTTGATCGTTCATAAAATTTGTGGCTAAGCCACACCCTCCTCATCTTTATTTGACTTATTATTCTCCTTTTATTCTGTCACAAAAATACTTTAAAAGCAATTGGCGTACAAGTTTGAAAAGTATTCTTTAAATAAAATTTATGGTATGATCAAGATAAGTTTCAAAAGCGATAAGAAATTAGATTACTTATCACAAATAGGAGGAAAGATATGTCTCAAAACAAAAATTACAGCTTACTAGGAACAATTGTGTTGATATCTGGAATTGTTATTGGTGCTGCAGGTACGCTATTATATAAGGAAAATCGCCCCTTAAACGCTGGTAAGGTATTAGAAAGTATTCGTGAAGCCTTCGCGCTTGAAGGAGAAATCACAGGTTCTTGGATCGATTATGACCCTATTGAATATACTACCTACAATTCCCGTCCATTGGTATACACAGGAGGCATCTCACGTAAGGAAAATGACCAGATCGTTCACTACCACTTTGTTGCAGATATCTATACTGGAGAAATTTTAAATACCTTCGAAGCTTAACTTACATACATTTTCTAAGCACTTTAAGGTGCTTTTTCTTATGTTCAAATTTTACTAATCCATTTATACTTTTAAAATAATCTATATATTATTATTTATAATCAAAAATAAAAGCTGTTGACCTAAAAGATTAGCATGTTAGAATAAAGAGTATCACTTTAATGAAAGGAGCGAGGTTATGTACCATGATAGTGAAGAATGGCAAATAACCCCATTGAGCGGAAACACTGGTCAAGCTTATATGGGCGTCAGTAAAGACGAAAAAGTCTTTTTTAAACGTAACACCTCGCCCTTTATCGCTGCTTTAGCTGCTGAAGGTATTACCCCTAAACTAAAATGGACTCAAAGAACTTATACGGGAGACATATTAACTGCTCAAGAATGGGAGGAGGGTCAATTATTAAATAAACAGGATATGGCTAACCAAGAAGTCATTGGTTTGATCCGCTCTATCCACCAAAACGATTCTCTTTTGAATCTACTCAAACGCGCAAAAGCTCAGGAGTCGTCTCCTCTAGATTTAATAAAGGATTATTATCAAGGTCTACCCCATTCATTAAAGTTTCACAGCTATTTTAATCATATTATCCAGCAGATGGAGCACATGATTGATCGAGATTTTTTAGAGATAGACTACTGCATCTGTCACGGAGATCTTAATCATAATAACTTTTTGTTAACAAATGACCAACATTTATACTTAGTCGATTGGGATAATGTTAAAATTGCTGATCCACTATTTGATATCTGCTATCTACTTTGTCATTATTTTTCACCTACAGAATGGATGCAATGGTTTAATCTCTATGAATTTCCTATTACTGACTCCTTTCAAAAACGGGTAAAATGGTACAGTCTCCTAGCTTGCCTTAATCTGATTAAAGAATATTATGCAGAAGATCGTCATTATCAAGTCAATGAAACTGTTGTTTTGCTAAAAAACATCTATGAAAATTAAAAAGGAGAGACTATGAGATTACGTCATAAACCATGGGCCGCTGATAAATTAAAGGCCTATCCAAAATATGTTACTCAAAATCCCCAAGACTTTAAGGGGGAATGGCAAAAGCGTTTTGCTAAAAATCAACCCATTCATATTGAAGTTGGATCAGGTAAAGGACAATTTATAGTTGAAATGGCTAAAGCCCATCCTAACATCAACTATATTGCCATCGAATTACAAACTTCAGTAGCTGTTTCTATTCTGGATTTACAACTAAATACCCAACTAGAAAATTTACAAATTATTAATGCCCACGGTGGCGATTTGAACCATTTCTTTAGTGATGGAGAAGTCAACCGTGTATATCTTAACTTTTCTGATCCTTGGCCCAAGGCTCGTCATACTAAACGACGTTTAACTTCCCCTAAATTTTTAAGCCAATACCAAACAATTTTAAAACTTGATGGGGATATTCATTTCAAGACAGATAATATGAGTCTCTTTCAGTATTCTTTAGCTTCTATGAGTCAATATGGTTTCGTTTTTCGTCAAGTATGGTTAGATCTTCATCATAGCGATTTTCAAGGAAACATACAAACTGAATACGAGGAAAAATTCTCAGCCAAAGGTCACCCAATCTATCGCTTAGAGGCCTATTTCCCACAAAAAAATAATAGCTTGCTAAACACACAACCCCCTCAATAGGTATTCGTCTATTGAGGGGGGTATTTATTTAAAACTTTTCTGATTATGAACGGTGTTCTTTCAAGATTGACTCAAACTCATCGAGCCTTTCTTCAAAAACATCAAGCGTCGCTAAAATATAATTTGCTTGAGTCATATCTAAGCCAGCGTCTTTCATAGTATCTACAGCATATTTAGAAGACCCTGACTTTAAGAAACCTTTGTAATTCTCTAAAGCTTCTTTATCTCCTTGATAGATTTTAGCTGCAAAGTAAGTTGCTGCCGAGAATCCTGTGGCATATTGAAAAACATAATAATTATAGTAGAAGTGAGGAATACGTGACCACTCTAGCACAATCTCAGAATCTGAATTAACTGCCTCCCCGTAGTATTTAGCATTTAACTCACGATAATTTTCTGAAAGAAACTCCTGTGTTAAAGGTGTGCCTTCAGCATCTGCAGTATGCATAAAGTGTTCAAATTCAGCAAACTGTGTTTGTCGGAAGACGGTACCTTTAGCTCCGTCTAAGAAATGATTTAAGATGAATAGACGAATTTCGGGATCTTTATATTTGTCTAATAAGTAATAAGTTAATAAGTTTTCATTAGTAGTCGACGCAATTTCTGCTAAGAAAATAGAATAACCAGAATAGATATGCTCTTGGTTATTGCGACTTAAGTATGAGTGTGCAGAATGCCCTAGCTCATGAATTAAGGTATAAAGGTGATTAATTGAGTCTTGCCAGTTCATTAAAATATATGGCTTAGAATCATAGGTTCCTGAAGAATAAGCTCCTGATCGTTTACCGATATTTTCATAAAGGTCAATCCAACGGTCAGCAAAAGCTTCCTTCATTATTGCCACATAGTCTTCACCCATTGGTTTTACAGCTTCCAAAATAATCGACTGCGCCTCTTCATAAGTCACTTTAATTGGAGCTTCACCTAATAAAGGTGTATACATATCGTACATTTCTAAATCTTCAACACCTAGTAAGTCTTTACGAAGTGCTACATAACGATGTAAAAGATTTAAACGTGAATGAACAGCCTCTAACAATGTATCATACACTGACTCTGGCACATTGTTTTGGAAAAGAGCAGCTTGTCGAGCAGAGTCAAAGTGACGTACTTTTGCTTGATAATTATGAGCTTTCATTTGACTAGAAATTAAGCTAGCATATGTATTTTTAAATTGGTCGAAAATACTATAATATTTTTGGAAAGTTTCTTTTCTAACGCGACGGTCAGAAGATTCAAGCATCTTTCCATAAACCGAGTGCGTTAACTCTACTTCATGGCCTTCTTCATCCTTGATAGTAGGAAACCTCAAATCGGCATCAGTCAATAAGCCAAATGTTTTGCTTGGTGTGGCAAAAATTTCACCCGCTTTAGCCAACAAAAGCTCTTCTGCATGGCTTAAAGTGTGTGGGCGAAAACGTACTGCATTATCTAGAAACTGACGGTATTTTTTTAATGACTCATTGGTCTTAATAAATTCCTGTAGTTTCTCCTCATCAATCGCTAAAAGCTCAGGATCAAAGAAAGCTGTAGCTCCATCAAATTCAGTAATTAATTGCAATGTACGCGCTTGTAAGCTTTGTGAAGCAGAAACGGTTTGATCTTGATCACTGATTAAGTGACTATAAACATATAAGTTTTCAACGATTCTCTCAGTTTCTTTCATCGTTTCAATCGCTTTAACAAGCTGATCTGCACTTCGACCTAGCGTGCCCTCTAAGTCCTTCAAATCACCAATCATTTGTTGAGCCTTTGTAAAATCCGATTCAAAAGCTTCTTGGTCTTTATACATGGATGACAAATCCCAGGTATATTTTTCTTCTATCTCAGAACGCTTACGTGCTTTATGTGTAGACATAACATTACTCCCTTTTCTTATGATAATCTTAGTTTATCATAATTAGATCCTAAATGGGAACGGTATCATTAATTAATTAGATGATTTAAAAAAAATTTTCTGACTCTCTAACAAATCGTTTTTACTCCATTAATCTTTTTAGAACATAATAAAGAATATATAAAGTTTCTTCTAATATAGTTTTAGATTGGCCCATTAAAGGAAAGTGAAACATACTAAAGTGGTTGTTATCTAAATGTTCATTCATCCTCGAGGAAAAGGAAGAAAAGTTTAACCCCTCTCCTTCAGGGTTGATTTTCAAATTTCTATTCAGCCATAACATTGATTCAAAGGCCCAAATCCAAATCAGCCAGCCAGGCTCTTTCATCGCTTGCACCTGCCAATTATTAAAAACCCATCTGGGTATTTCTTCCAAGTTAATTTGATAGTTGTAGAGCTGGTTTAAGAAAACACGATAAGAAAGATTGGATTTTATTGATTGAATAATAAAAGAATAGTCAATTAGAGAAATACTCCTAGACTCGCTTCTTTTCAAATAAATATTTTTTACATCGCTCTTTGCTTTTAAGCTTCCATTAAGTGCCAATAGCCAATTTTCTTTATAAGAATAGCTTGTAAGCTTAATATCTAAATTATTTAAACTATAAACTAAAGGTATATGGTGATAACATTTTAATTCGTACTGATTTAAATCTAAAGTCCAAACGTGATAACCAAGTTTCTTTGAATATGCGATACAACGTCGAACCCATGTACTTAAGCCCCGTTGTTTAAAATAATAATCATCAATTAACCATTGAACTTGAAAACCGAGTGCTTGATAATTTTTTTGTCTTTTATCCATATCAATTGATGAAATGACTGATTTTTGATACTCAACTATCCAAGCGCAGGAGCTATCTTCGACCATAAGATCAGCAATCTGATTTATTTTTTCAAAAATAACCTCTTGCGCACATTCATAGCCAAAGTTTCGGAAATTATCTCGTAATAAATTTTTGGCCTGCTTATGTTCTTTACTTTCTCCTCTGTGAGTCTCTTTTAAACCAAATTTTAAATAAGTACCCTCATTTTTAATATCTAATGAACAAGCTTTTAAATGTCGGAAGTAAGAACGCCCTTTTTCTTTATTAATTAAAACTACTTTAGTTAAGCAGTACGGACAAACATAAATCTGATCCTTTTTTGCTTCTTTTGCATAGATTAACTCACCAAATTGATTTATTGCCGCGTACATTAATAACCCCCCTTTAATCTGAAATACAGATCTAAAGGGGGTTAGGTGTTTAATTGATTTAAAATTGATTTCCAAAGAAGAAGAGTGCATCTTCTTTTCTTAATAACTCACCGTGTTCTGCTAGAACAGATGCAGTGACCATTGATATTTCTCCAAACTCGAAGAGAGTCAATAACTTAGTTGCAAGTTTATCTTTACTTACTGTTCGTTCTAAATCATAGAGAATCAAGAAATAATGCGAATTCATATAATATAGATCTGAAACTAGCAATTCGCTTGGTATTTCACGAGCTAGTCTTAAAAAATTATCCAATGAACTAAAACGAATGACTCCTTCAATAGGTTGCTCTTGTGATAAGTCTTCATCTTTTGACTCAGACTTAGGATTAAATAAATTCATCATCGACTCAATCGCCGTCTTCTTAGTTTTCTTATTAGTAGAGGAGCTTACTTGTTGATTCGATTCAGCAGTTGAATCGGTCATATTTTCACTAGAGGATTCCTTCAGGGACATTTCTTTGCGTTCTTTAAGACGCTTCGTTAGTTCATCTTCCCAAACCTCATCAAGTTCCTCAACATTGGCACGGCTAATATACAATTCTAAGCCTTCGCTGTTAGGAATCACTTGGAATGTCACAGCTTCTGAATCGTGAAAATGATGGTCAATATCCACTTCTTCTAAAATTGAGTAAAAGAATTTTTCAATCCGTGATTGGTCCCCTATTAGGTCTAAAAAGTCGATACCCCGTTCTTCTAGATCCTCAGATCCAATTAGAACTTTAATTAGGTTATCATTTATATGCTCCATTTCCATAGCAATTCACCTCCACCTTCTTATCCATTATACTACTTACAAACAGACATACCAAGCATTATGTCATGTTCCGTAATTTTAGCAAAAATACATTGTCTATGCAAGCTTATCCAATGCAATTCTATTTATTCTGTGTTAAACGTAAATGATAATGTCTCAAGAGAACACAAATCAAAATGTCCCACTAT
>NZ_JBNUPF010000024.1:0-35074 GCF_050409565.1 Facklamia sp. P12955 | reverse complement strand
AAAGACAACCCCTTTATTTGAGATTAACTCACAAAGGGTTTGTCTTCAGTCTGAACCACCCAAAGGGTGGTAAAATATTATTCTTGAACGGTAAATGGTAATAAAGCCATAATCCGTGCGCGTTTAATTGCATTAGTCAATGTACGTTGATGCTTTGCGCAAGTACCTGTTACACGACGAGGTAAAATTTTGCCTTTTTCTGAAATAAATCTTTTTAAAAGATCTGTATCTTTGTAATCAATATAATCGATATGATTAGCGCAGAAATGACAAACTTTTTTTCTGCGTCTTCCTCCACGACGTTGTGCCATGCATTTTCCTCCTCTACATTATTCTAAAATGGTAGATCATCTTCAGAAATATCCACCTTCTGACTGTCACCAAATGGATTACTATTTTGACTGAAGTCTTGATTAAAACTAAAATCATTACTATTCGTTTGATTTGGTTGAGCTTTAAACTGATTCGTTTGATTTGGTTGTTTGTATGATTGATTACCATCGGAAACTGGACGTTGTTCAGTCACTGATTTTGGTTCTAATAAGTGAAAGTTACTTACAACAACTTCAGTAACATATACTCTCTGTCCTTGTTGATTATCATAACTTCTTGTTTGGATACGACCTTCGACTCCAATTTGAGAACCTTTACGGGTAAAGTTAGCTAAATTCTCAGCAGCTTTACGCCAAATCACACAATTAATAAAATCTGCTTCACGCTCACCTTGTTGATTGGTAAAACTGCGATTTACAGCTAGTGTAAAACTTCCAACTGGAGTTCCTGAAGAAGTATAGCGTAAATCAATTTCCTTGGTTAAACGCCCAACTAATTGTACGGTATTCATAATTTTCCTCCTACAAGTGTTTCACGTGAAACATAGTGATTATTCTTCTACTTTTGTAATCATATGGCGTAAGATATCACGGTTGATTCGTGCTAGACGATCGAACTCGTTGATCCCTTTAGCATCATCAGCGGTTAAAGTAATTAAGTGGTAAACACCTTCACGATAATCGTTGATCTCGTATGCTAAACGTTTCTTAGCCCAGTCTTTTGATTCGACAACTTCTGATCCTTGATCGACTAAGATTTGATCGAAACGAGCAATTAATTCTTTCTTTGCTTCGTCGGTCATATCTGGACGAATAATATAAAGGATTTCATATTTAGTTGGTTGACTCATGACTGCACCTCCTTTTGGTCTAATGGCTCCATAGAGCAAGGAGTTAAGCTATTAAGCTATTAACTCACATTTAATAATTTTATCACTCTATTTTTAAGAAATCAATCTAATTTTTCTATTCCTCTGAATTTTCTATTGAATTATCAGATTCCGACATATCTTCTTCTGTATTTTCTTCATTTTTTTCAATGACAACAATTTTATCAACGATAGAATCATCATCTAATCGAATAACCTTAACTCCCAAGGTATCTCTTGAAGCGGTTGAAATCGAATCGATATGAACACGAATAACGACTCCTTCATTGGTCATGATTAGTAAATCTTCATCACCATCAACAGTGACTAAACCAGCTAATTTACCACTCTTTTGAGAGATATTAGATGTTTTTACACCTTTACCGCCTCGGTTTTTAATAGCATATTGGTTAGATTCAGTTCGCTTACTGTAACCATTTTCTGTCACTACAAGAACTTGCTTATCATCATCTAAAATAGCAGCACCAATAACATAATCTCCTGAACGGAGTCTCATACCTCTGACACCTGAGGCTGTCCGACCCATATCACGGACATCATTTTCATTAAAGCTAACGGCATAACCATTATTAGAACCAATGATAATATTTTTTTGTCCATCAGTAATTAATACATTCACTAACTGATCATTTTCTCTTAATTTAATAGCAATTAAACCATTGGTACGAATGTTATAGTATTCACTTACTAAAGTACGCTTAACGGTCCCATTTTTAGTAACAAACAAGAGATGAGTGTCTTCATCATCAGCTTCTCTACGAATATTAACTATATCTCTTACATACTCTTCTTTATCTAAGTTTAAGAGGTTAATAATAGGTAAGCCCTTCGAAGTTCTTCCATATTGAGGTATATCGTAACCCTTAGCGCGATAAACCTTACCAAAATTAGTGAAAAAGAGGAGGGTATCATGGGTGGAGGCAGAAACTAAGCTTTGAATGGAATCCTCGTCACTCACTCCCATTCCTTTAACCCCTCTACCACCTCGATTTTGAACACGGAACTCATCTTCAGTCATACGCTTAATATAACCAGAAGTGGTTAAAGCAATCAAAATATCTTCCTCATCAATTAAATCTTCATCTTCAAGAGACTGAATTTCACCCAATTTGATTTCAGTTCTTCTTGGATCATTATATTTCTTAAGTATTTCTCTTAATTCATCATGAATAATTTCATAAATTCTTTCTTGAGAAGAAAGTATTTCAGTCAAGCGAACAATCAATTCTTGTAAATCTTTTAGCTCGGCATCGATTTTTTCTCGTTCTAATCCAGTTAAGCGAACCAATCGCATATCTAAAATAGATTGTGCTTGAATTTGCGAAAATTCAAAACGATTAATCAATTCTTGCTTAGCTGTTTCTGAATCGTGGGAAGAACGAATAATAGCAATAATCTCATCAATGACATCTAAGGCTTTTTGTAGACCTTGTAAGATGTGAGCCCGATCTTCTGCTTTTCCTTTTTCAAATTTAGTCCGTCGCGTAATCACTTCAACTTGATGGGCTAAATATTTTTCAAGAATTTCTTTTAAATTTAGTATTTTAGGAACTCCGAAATCAATCGCTAGCATATTAATACCAAAGTTAGTCTGTAAAGGAGTATGTTTATATAAGTTATTTAGAATAACATGAGCAGAAGCGTCTCGACGTGCTTCAACTACAATCCGCATACCTTCACGACCAGACTCATCAGCAATATAGGAGATACCATCAATTCGCTTATCACGACCCAATTCAGCAATTCTTTCAACTAATTTAGCTTTATTTACACCATAAGGTAATTCTTTAATAATAATTCGCTCACGGTCTTGATTATTACCAAAGTATTCAATTTCAACTTTACCGCGAATTGTGATTTTTCCTTTACCTGTCCGATAAGCTTGGCGAATACCTGATTTTCCAACAATAATTCCACCAGTAGGAAAATCAGGACCCGGTAAAGCTTCCATCAATTCATCCACAGTCGCTTCTGGATTACGCATAAGAATTTGTAAAGCGTCAATGACTTCTTCTAAATTATGCGGTGGTATATTAGTTGTCATACCAACTGCAATACCAGAAACTCCATTAACTAAAAGGTTAGGGAAACGACTTGGTAATACAACCGGTTCTTTTTCTTCTTGAGAATAATTTTCTTGGAAATCAATTGTATCTTTATTAATATCTCTTAACATTTCTAGAGTGATTTTAGCCATTCTAGCTTCAGTATATCGCATTGCAGCTGCACCATCACCATCGACTGAACCAAAGTTACCGTGGCCATCAACTAACATTTGGCGGTAGGAGAAGGGTTGCGCCATCCTTACCATGGCTTCATAGATTGCAGAGTCACCGTGAGGGTGATACTTACCCATAACATCCCCAACAATTCTGGCTGACTTCTTATGTGGTTTATCAGGTGTAACACCTAATTCATTCATACCATATAGAATACGACGATGAACAGGTTTTAATCCATCACGAACATCTGGTAGGGCTCTTGCGACAATTACTGACATAGCATAGTCCAAAAATGAATTACGCATTTCATCAGGTAAATTGATTTCTTCAAAAGATTGTTTGCTAACATCAAAATGATCTTCCGTCATGACTAACTCCTTTCAAGGGTAATTCTATACATCCAAGTTACGTACATAGACTGCATTTGTTTCAATAAAGACACGACGAGGTTCTACTTCTTCTCCCATCAACATAGACATCACTGCATCCGCTTCTACTGCATCATCAACAGTCACTCGCTGCATCCGACGATTTTCAGGATTCATCGTTGTTTCCCAAAGTTGATCTTCATTCATTTCTCCAAGACCTTTATACCTTTGTAATGAATACTTAGTATTTGGATTTTCTTTTTCCCATTGGAGTAATTGCTCATGTGTATCTAAATAAATCTCTTTTTTACCAACTTTTAATTTATAGAGTGGCGGAAGTGCAATATAAACATAGCCTGCATCAATCAAAGGACGCATATAGCGGAAAATAAGCGTTAATAATAACGTACGAATATGCGCACCATCGACATCTGCATCGGTCATAATGATTAGTTTATGATAACGGGCTTTGCTCACATCAAATTCTGCTCCAAAACCAGTGCCCATGGCAGTAAATAGCGAGCGAATTTCAATGTTACTCAATATACGCTCCATTGAGGCCTTTTCAACATTTAAGATTTTCCCTCTAATTGGTAAAATAGCCTGATACATTCTTGAACGGCCTTGTTTAGCCGAACCACCTGCTGAATCTCCCTCGACAATAAATAGTTCGCATTTTTCTGCGTCTTTAGAAGAACAATCCGCTAATTTACCAGGTAAGTTTGCGATTTCTAAACCGGATTTACGACGGGTCATCTCCCTAGCTCGCTTGGCAGCCATTCGTGCTTTTGAAGCTAGAATTCCTTTATCTAAAATCAAACGTGCAACTTTAGGATTTTCCAATAAAAATGTTTCAAAATGTTGAGAGAAAAGGCGATCTGTTACAGTTCGTACTTCAGAATTCCCTAATTTTGTCTTAGTTTGACCTTCAAATTGAGGATCTGGATGTTTAACCGAAATAACAGCTGTCAGACCTTCACGAGTATCCTCTCCAGATAAGTTATCATCACCATCTTTAAGTAAGTTATTTTTACGACCATAGTCATTAATAACCCGTGTTAAAGCTGTTTTAAAACCTGATTCATGTGTTCCTCCTTCATAAGTGTGAATATTATTAGCAAAAGACAGTAAATTTAATTGGTAAGCATCTGTATATTGTAGAGCGATTTCAACAGCAATACCATCTTGTTCACCTTCAATATAGATAGGTTCATCAAAAATTAATCCCTTGTCTTCATTAAGATAAGAAACGTATGATTTAATTCCACCATCAAATAAATAACTATCATCAGCTTCGCGATCCATCCGTCGATCTTGTAAAGAAATGCGTAAACCTTTATTTAAGAAAGCTAGCTCATGGATACGCTCATTTAATATTTCATACTTAAAATCCGTTGTTTCGGTAAAGATTGACGGATCCGGTACAAAATTAACTTTAGTACCTGTTTCCGTTGCTTCTCCAACCACCTTTAACTCAGATACAATAGCTCCTCTTTCAAACTTAATTTGATGAACTTTTCCATTACGTGAAACCTCCACCGATAGTTCGCTTGATAAAGCATTCACAACAGAGGCTCCTACACCATGGAGACCACCTGAAACTTTATAACCGCCACCACCAAACTTGCCACCCGCATGCAAAACGGTGTAAACCGTTTCAACAGCAGGTCTGCCTGTTTTAGATTGAATATCGATCGGGATTCCACGACCATCATCTGTTACCGAAATAGAACCATTCGCTTCTATGACTACTTCAATTTGACTACAATAGCCAGCTAAAGCTTCATCAATAGAATTATCAACAATTTCCCAAACTAAATGATGTAATCCAGTACTCGCAGTAGATCCAATATACATTCCTGGTCGTTTACGGACAGCTTCCAATCCTTCTAATACTTGGATTTGTTCAGCATCATATTGGGGTTGAGTTACATTTTTCTTGTCGTTATTTTCTGCCATTTGTATCCTCCTATTGAACTTTACCTTTACTTATATGTCTTATTGAAGAATTTTTTAGCTCTTGAATATGAATATTTTCAATACTAGCTGTGGTTAAAATTGTTTGAACTTTCCCTTCGATTTTACTCATCAAAATAAATTGACGATGATCATCTAACTCGGACAGAACATCATCTAATAAAAGAACTGGATAATCTTGATCAATTGTATAAAATAAATCCAATTCAGCTAACTTTAAACTAAGAACAACTGTTCGTTGTTGGCCTTGTGAGGCAAATTGCTGAGCTGAATTTCCATTAATATTAAAAATTAAATCGTCTCGATGAGGTCCATATATGGTAGCTCCTTGATGGATTTCCCTTTGAATAGACAATTTGAACAATTCACTCATTTGATCTTTAATTAAATCAATCTTCTCATAATCAAGTTTAGAAGAGGAAGACTTATAGACCATTGATAAGCTATCTCTTTCATTAGAAAGTTCATAATGAATCGGGTGAGCCATTGCTTCTAAATTTTTAACAAATTGCAAACGATATTTAATTACTTGGCTTCCTGCATCAATTAGCTGATCAGTTAAGATGTCTAAATAAACTGGATCATAAGTATGTTTTTCATGCGCTTGCTTTAAATAAGCATTTCTTTGTTTAAGTAAGCGATGATATTCTAATAAATTTTGTAGGTAGATGGGATGGGTTTGACCGAGTTCTGTATCTAAAAACTTTCTTCTTAGACTTGGAGACCCCTTAACTAATTGCATGTCTTCAGGAGAAAAGAGGATAACATTTAATTTACCTATAAATTGAGAAAGTCTCTTTTGATCGAGGTGATTGTATTTAGCAATCTTACCCTTATCATTTAATATGATTTCTAAAGGAAATTGAGAGTTTTTAGTGGTTATTTGGCCGACTATCTTTGCATAATCTTCTTCCCAACTAATCATTTCTTGATCATGATTGGTTCGATGACTCTTAGCCAAAGACAACAAAAAAATGGCCTCAAGGATGTTAGTTTTTCCTTGGGCATTTTCACCAGCTAAAATAGTTAGACCGTCATGAAAATCAATCGAAAGCTCTTTATAGTTCCTAAAATTGGTTAAATTTAATTCTTTTATTTTCATAAGCTATCTTATTGATCTACGACATCTACTATTAATTCATCCTGAACAAACTCCACACGGTCTCCAGGATATAATTTTTTTCCTCGTCGATTTTCTGATTCGCCATTTAAATAGACAGTAAATTCACCTAAGTACCATTTAGCCATTCCACCACTGGATATTAAATCTACTATTTTTAATAATTGGCCGAGTGTTACATGGTCACTATCTATTTTGACTTTTTTATGTTCCATTTGGCCACCTCATTAGTAATTTATTAGATTCATTATACTACTAAATAGCTTAAATCTCAAATTTTTGGCGAAAAAATGCCATTTTAAATAAATTTGACCTTCAGAGTATAAAAAGCTTATTTAAGTTAAATTAGGCTTAAATGCTAAATAATGGCAAAAAATAAGCAGGTCGTTTATTAGACCCGCTAAAAAGTTTTAATGTGTACGAACTGGTGTTAATAATTGCAGTAAATCGTTGTGGGGTAATTCACTCTTTACACTTGGTGTTATAAGCATTGGACGAACTGCTGAATTAAATTGAATGGTAATTTCTATATCGCCAAAAGATCTTAAAGCTTCTTTCATATAGTCAGGGTTGAATGAAATCTGAAGCTCTTCACCATTTGAGGAAACAAATTGAATTTCTTCTGCCACATTCCCTATTTCATTTCCTTTTACAAATAACTCGATATGGTCTGTTTGAATATCTAATTGGACAATATTATTTTTTCCTTCATGTGACATTAAAGAGGCCCGTTCAATTGCTTGCAGAAAATCAGCCGCATTTAAGACGATTTCTGTTTCAGATGAATTAGGAATTAACCGATCAGTAGCAGGGTAATTACCCTCCAGTAAGCGTGAATAAATTGTTATGTTTTCGAAAGTAAAAATAATTTGTTGATTCGATATAGTCATCATTAAATCAGCATTATCAGGAACTATTCTAGCCAATTCAATCATTGTTTTTTTAGGAACAGTGATTGCTTCTAAATGATGCGAATTCTCAGTTAATTTTAAAGGAATTTCTCTTTGGCTTAAACGATGGCTATCTGTTGCCACTCCCACTAAGTAATCTTTTTCTAGCATTAAGTGAAGTCCTGTTAAAATTGGACGTGATTCTTGATTAGAAGCTGCAAAAATAGTCTGATGAATCATATTTTTAAAAGTAAGTGTTGGAAGTTGAATTTGATGATCTAGGTCAATAATAGGCAAACGAGGATACTCATTTCCATCAATACCAACAATTTGAAATTTTGCATTACCAGATTGAATAGTTGCTTTAAATTGATCATCTACACTCACTATTACCTCATCTTGTGGTAATTTTTTAATGATTTCATTTAATAAACGTGCAGGTAATACAATTTGACCTGTTTCTTCAATTTGTAAATTAGCTAAGGGTTCATCAACTGCAATATGACTTTCGATAGATATATCAGCATCACTACCTATTAAAGTCATTCCATTACTATCTAAAGATAATTTAATTCCATATAGAATGTTAATGGTTGTTTTAGAAGGAATAGCTCTTTGAACATTATTTATTTGTTGAGTAAAAGCAGATCGGTTAATTGTAAATTTCATAATTTTCTCCTTTATAAATAATTATTATATATCTAAGTAATAATAGTAGGGCTTGTTGATAGAGTGTATAAGTGATAAAGAGTTCTACAAACTAGGCTTTAGCATTGTTGATGACTATGTGTAAAGATGATTTTTTACAGTAGACTTATCCACATTCTTTATTCTAACATCTGTTTGATTGTTGCAATTTCATGTTTGAGGGTAGTATTACTTTTAAGATCTTCAGAGATTTTTTCATAAGCATGGATAACCGTTGTATGGTTTTTATTACCGAAAGCTTCACCAATTTTAGGAAAAGATAGTTCTGTTAATTCACGTGTAAGATACATAGCAATTTGACGAGCAGTAACGATTTCTTTATTCCTTTTCTTTCCTTTAATTTGTTCAGTGGATATTTTATAAAATTGACTACAAGTAGAAATGATAGATTCGGCATCAATTACCTTTTCTTTTTGCTCTCCAAAAATAGAAGAGAGAGCTTCTGCAGCTAAATGACTTGTAATTTCTTTGCCCTCTATAGCTGCATAGGCAAAAACTCTCATTAAAGCTCCTTCTAATTCACGTATGTTTGTATCTACATTATTAGCGATATATGTGAGAGTTTCAGAATCAATATCCAATCGATTATTTGCAGCCTTTTTTCTAAGGATAGCGATACGAGTTTCCAAATCAGGAGGGGTAATGTCGGTTGATAATCCCCATTTGAATCGTGAAATAAGCCTTTCCTCGAGATTATCAATATTATTTGGTAAACGGTCTGAAGTTAAAATAATTTGTTTATTATTATTATAAAGTTCGTTAAAGGTATGGAAAAATTCTTCTTGTGTGGCATCTTTTTTCGATAAAAATTGAATATCATCGATCAATAAGACATCTATTTCACGATACATTTCCCTAAATTTTTTTTGAGAACCGTTTTGAATACTGGTAATAAAATCATTAACAAAAGATTCACTGGTTGCATATTTAATTTTAGTAGAAGGGTTTTTACGTAGGATATCGTTACCTATAGCTTGCATTAAATGAGTTTTTCCTAAACCTACACCACCATAAATTAAAAAGGGATTGTAAGTTTTTCCTGGACCATCACTCACTGCCAGGGCAGCTCCTGCAGCCATTTTATTATCTTCACCAATCACAAAGTTTTCAAAGGTATAAGAAGGATTTAATTTTGAGTCAGAAAAGCTTGGAAGACTATCTGTCTCTCCTTGCTTATCAATCGATTTCGAAAGCATGGGTTCATTTTGCTTGCTTTGATAAATTATAAATTGAGGTTCATATTCAATACCATATCGTTCACGACTATATTGCAATATATAGTTTACCAAATGATTTTCCCAATATTTTTTAGTCATCGGATTAGGAACTGCAATCGTAATTGATTGATTACCAATTCGAGTAGGGATTGAAGGTTCAACCCAGGATCGATAGGAAGAAGTGGACAGGATTTCTTTTAAATAATCTTGAACTCCTTGCCAAAAAAGATCTTTTTCATCCATTCATTTCACCTCGAATAAGTTAATATAGTTAAGATTATTGTATCATATTTAGAGTTTTCCACAAGTTGAGAATGTGTAAAAAGCTCTATCCACATACTCACATTTAAGTTATCCACATGTTAATTAAATGTGTGGATAAAAAAATAGTTTAGTAAACATTAAGTAGATTTGTGCAAAAGAAAAAAATAACAATTCCTATGTCATCAACTTTCTTAAAGGTTTAAATAATGTTTTCAACAGAGTTTGTGGATAAAATAATATTTATTGACAAGCTTAGAAAATGTGGATAATTTTATCCTCTAGTTTGTTAAAAGAAGTTTATTTTTTTAGGGTTTGTTTAAAAACTGTGGATAAGTTGTTGACAATTGTTAAGATTTTACATCGATTGAGATATTTAATAGAATATTAAAAAACACTTGACTTTAAAGGAGTCATTCTTATAAACTATTCTAGTATTGTTTATATTTAGCAACAAGGAGGTGTATTGCATGACTAAGAGAACATACCAACCTAAAAAACGTCAACGTAGTAAAGAACACGGTTTTCGTAAACGCATGTCAACAAAAAATGGACGTCGTGTATTAAGCAAGCGCCGCTTAAAAGGACGCAAAAAGTTAACTGCATAATTTTGAGGCTTCCAAGTGAGGCCTTTTTTTTATAAAATAAAGAGAGAGATTCCAATTATTCTTATTTTTGATATAATATTATGAGGACTCTAAAACATCGGAGTGATAGTCTAATGAAAAAAGAATATCGAGTAAAAAGTGATAAGGATTTTCAAAGAGTCTTTCATCAAGGAAACTCTACAGCAAACCGTCAACTGGTTATTTATACCTATTCAAAACCAGGTCAAAAACATTTTCGTGTCGGTTTGTCAGTAAGTAAAAAGTTAGGTAATGCAGTTTTTAGAAATCAAATAAAACGCTATTTAAGACAAGCCTTGCATGAGGTGGAAGATATGGTTATTCCTGAAGTTGATTTTCTATTGATTGCTCGTAAGGATATTTGTGATAAGGATTTAAAGCAAATAAAGAAATCGATTATTCACGTTATGAAGAAAGCTAAAATTATCCAACCATTATTTAAACTAGAAAAATCTGGAGGTCGTAATGAGCAATAAAAAAGTAAATAAAATTTTAAAACTTTCACTGCTATTAGCTATTGTAGTGGTATTATCTGCTTGTGCAAATATTAATGAACCGATTACTAACGATTCATCAAATCTTTTGGATCAATTTGTTCTCTATCCCTTCTCTCAATTTATTGTTTGGCTAAGTGGTTTAATGGGTCATAATTTTGGTTTAGGTATTATTAGTTTAACCCTTTTAATTCGTCTTTTGCTAACCCCTTTGACATTAATGCAGATGAAATCTCAAAATAAAATAATGGAGTTACAACCGGAAATTGAAGCCATTAAAGCTAAGTACCCTCATAAAGATCGTCACTCAATGGAATTACTTCAAGCTGAGCAACAAGAATTGTTTGATGAAAAAGGAGTTAATCAATTCGCAGGTTGCTTACCAACTTTAATTCAATTACCAATTTTGATGGCCTTGTATCAAGTGATTTCGCGAACAGAGCTTATAAGACAAGGACAGTTTCTTTGGGTTGATTTAGGACAACCAGACCCTTACTTTATTTTCCCTCTTTTAGCGGCTCTATTCACATTTTTATCTACTTACCTAAGTAGTAAAGCAAATCCTCAACAAAATGTTTCAATGAAAATTATGATGATAACTATGCCAATTATGATTTTCTCTATATCTTTTGCTTTACCTAGTGCAGTTTCACTTTATTGGTTTATATCGAATTTAATTACTGTAATTATTATTTTAATTTTTAACAATCCATATAAAATGATTAAAGAACGCCAAGAACGCATTGCTCATGAAAAAGAAAAAGAGCGTCAATTGCGTAAGGCCTTGAAAAAAGTTAAAAGTCGTAAATAAATTAAAAGGAGTGATGATATGTTAGATCATAATATGACTGTTAGGGCTGAAAATGTCGAATTAGCTATTGAAAAAGGGTTAAAACAATTGCGAATTAGTCGAGAAGAAGCCGATATCCGTATTATAAGTGAAGGAAAAAAAGGTTTCTTTGGCTTCGGTAAGCAAGAAGCAGTAGTTCATATTGAAGCTAAGACTGATCTATCATTAAAAGAATTAACCAATCAATTAGAAAAAAAAGTTGGAATGGAACATAAGGATAAAACAGGTCAAAAACATAAAGAAACAGTAAATAAAACTAAAGATTATATCCGTCAAAATAATCAAAAACATAGTGAGCCTGTTAAAGAAGAGGTTCACGATCAAAGAAAAACTGACAATGTTGTTTTAGAAAAAGAATCTTCCATTGAAAAACAAGCAGAAGATAAAAAATCTGAAACAGTCGAGCAAAAAGTGAGTGAAAAAGTTTCAAATGAAAACCAAACGTCTGAAACAGAAGATGCACAAAGTGAATCTACAATAGAAGAAGAGTATCAAGCGGCTTGCCATTACCTCGAAGAAGTTATTCGTTTATATGGTGCAGAATCGCACATTGAATACGAATTAAGAGGTAATCAGTTAGTTTTTAATATTGAAACGGACAAATCAGGTTTAGTCATTGGTAAACATGGAAAAATTATCAATTCCTTACAGACTTTAGTTCAGGTTTTATTGCATAGACGTGATCGTAAACGAATCTCAGTTTTATTAAATGTTGGGGATTACCGTGACCGTCGTTTAAATGTACTTGAACAAATGGCAGAAAGAACTGCTGAGCAAGTTTTAACTACCAAACAAACAGTCATCCTAGATCCGTTACCTGCTTATGAACGCAAACAAATTCATGCTTATCTTGGACAATATGAGCATATTGCAACCCACTCTGAAGGTAAAGATCCTAATCGATATTTAGTGGTAGATTACGTCCCATAATATTAATTACGTCCCTAAGCTCTGCTTAGGGATTTTTTCTCTCAAACCTTTTTTATAAATGTTTAGTCATAATTGAAAATTATCATGAATAAATCAATGGTCTTATTTTTAAAACGAAGCACTAGTAAAATTATATTAGAAGGTTATAAAAATTATGATATAATATAGCTTGTTTTAGGAGGTGACGGATTTGAGTCTGTCTGGCAGAAAGATATTTTGGCTTTTGTTAATTGTTATTACTTTATCAGCTTGTAAACAAGAACCTATGATTAAATTGAGTAAAGAAAACCAAATGAAGATAGAGAAGAAACAAGCAGAAAATAAAGAAACACAGCTAGATCAAATAAATAATAAGAAAGCCAATACATCCGACCAAGTAGTTATTGATCCTAACTCGTGGATTAAAGAAGGAGAAGATGTAAACTATAATTTAGAAAATTTTCTTCCTTATAATGCTAATCAAGTAAAAATCCTTTCCAATGGTAAAACTAGCTATGTTGAATATATGGATCAAACAAGCCAACAGATGCAAGTGAGAGAGACGCTAGCTGATGAAAAAACCATTGAACTCTATCGTTGGAATACTGAAGTGATTGAACTATACGGAAAATTTGAAAAAGAGCATCGATTTACTAATTATTTAAAAAACTCAATAGAAGCTAATCAATTAGAAAAAGGTCTAATCATTTTACAATCTCCTTTAAAAGTAGGAACTGAATGGTTATATGACGGTAACATTCCTTCAAAAATCGTCGGCTTATATAAAGAAGTGAATATCGGTGATCAAATCTATCAAGAAGTGATTGAAGTTGTGACTCAATTTGAAGAGGGCGAAAGACATCAGCTATTTGCTGCTAATAAAGGGATTATTGCTCAATGGCAAGAAAATAAAGAGGAATATTATCTCGCAGAATCGATTACAGATAATGTAATGTTAGTAAGCAAAATGGATTGGTACATGCCTCAATCTTCAACAGAAGAACCTTTTATTCAAAAAGAGACAGTTGACTTTGCCTGGCAAACAAACGATACCCTAGCAACAGCTTTTCAGCGCTTTTATTACGATAACCAATGGATTACTCCCGAAATACAAGTGGTTGATATTTATGAGTCCAATGGAATAGCCCATCTCAATTTTTCAAGCGGTGTTGTTGCTAGTTTAAACCGACATCCAGCAGGTGAAAAAGCGGTAGCAATTGCCATGATGGTGAATATTGCTGACTATTACTCTGTTAATCAAGTGAGTTTAGAAGTATTTGGGAATGGTATGCTACTCAATGCCATTTCTTATCCTCCTAATGGAATTCATCAAATAGATCCCAAATGGGTCAAGCAAGAAGATAGTAGTAATACGCAAACGCCTTTGAGTAGTGAAGAATTAACCTTAGAATAAGTGAAGATCACCATTCTTAATTAGAGGAATGGTGTTTTTATTAAGGCAAATGTTTTGGAGAGCTTATGTTAAAAAAAAGCTAGACACTCTCTTTTAAATATAATTTAGCTAAACAGTTTCACACCTATCTTGCAAGAAGAATAACGATTTGATACAATTACTACGATAAATAGACAGGCAGTCAAAGTGCTTTCGAATGACCTAAAAAACTTAGGTATCTTTCGTTGAGCACTTTTTTTATGATTAAAGGGGGTATTAAGTATGTATATTTTAGACACAATTGCAGCTATCTCAACCGCAATTGGCGAGGGAGCTATTGGAATAGTACGTATGAGTGGTCCGGATGCTTTGCCAATAATAAAAAAAATATTTAAAGGCAAAGACTTGAGTCAGGTTGAAAGTCATACCATCCATTATGGTCATATAGTAGATAAGGATCAAAAAGTCTTAGATGAAGTAATGGTCACTATCTTAAAAGGACCAAAAACCTATACACGTGAAGACATAGTAGAAATTAATTGTCATGGTGGTATCGTAGCTATGCAGCGAATCCTGGAAAGTTGTTTATTAGAAGGTGCGCGCATGGCTGAACCAGGTGAATTTACAAAGCGCGCCTTTCTAAATGGTCGCATTGATTTGTCACAAGCAGAAGCTTTGATGGATTTAATTCAAGCTAAAACAGGTAAAGCTATGGACGCTTCTCTAAACCAATTAAAAGGAACCCTATCTCAGCAAATTAGACAATTGCGCCAAGAAATGCTTGAAAGTTTAGCTCAAATTGAAGTAACGATTGATTATCCGGAATATGATGATGTTGAAGAGATGTCTAGTCAAACTCTTATAGAAACAGCACAATATGTAAAAAATAAAATAAATCAAATTTTGAAAAAAGCTCAAAATAGCCGTCTTTTCCGTGAAGGAATACGAACAGCTATTATAGGTAAACCAAATGTTGGTAAGTCGAGTTTACTAAATTACTTAACTGGATTTGACAAAGCAATCGTGACTGATATCGCTGGAACAACTCGAGATACTATTGAAGAATACATCAATGTCAAAGGAGTCCCCCTACATTTAATCGATACAGCAGGCATTCGCCAAACTGATGAATTGGTAGAGCAAATTGGTGTGGCTAAAAGTCGTAAAATTATGGAAGAATCTGATTTAGTTATTTTGATTTTAAATCAATCTGAAGCTTTGACAGAAATTGACAAAGAACTTTTATCTTTGACAAAGGATCAAAAGCGAATCATTTTATTAAATAAAACCGATTTGCCGAGTCAAATTGATTTTACAAAGTTGACAAATGTAGTAAATAAAGAGGAAATCATCCCAATTTCAATCTTAAAAGATCAAGGATTAAATCTACTAGAAGAAAGAATTGAAAATTTGTTTTATACGGGAAATTTAGAGTCGAATGATATTAATTATTTACTTAATTCACGTCATACTAATTTACTAAAGCAAGCAATTCAAGCGCTTGACGAAGTTGTGAATGCTTGTCAAGCAGACGTACCTGTTGATTTGGTACAAATAGATTTTACTAGAGCCTGGGATCTTTTGGGCGAAATAACAGGTGATAGCGTACAAGATGAATTATTAGATAAGTTATTTAGTCAATTCTGTTTAGGAAAGTAGGAAAGCTATAATGCAACAATTATCTACAATTTGTTATCTGGATAATGGAAAACAGTTATTATTGCTCCACCGTAATAAAAGAGAAAATGATATCCATGGAGGAAAATGGGTTAGCGTCGGTGGAAAATTTGAAGCAGGAGAAAGTCCTCAAGAGTGTGCAATTCGTGAAATTTATGAAGAAACGGGTCTAAGGGCCAAAAGCTTAATCCCCTTAGGTTTCATAACTTTTCCAGATTTTACCCATGATGATAGAGATTGGTATTCTTTTGTCTATAGAGTGACAGATTTTGAAGGAGACCTATTAAAGGACTGTGACGAAGGGACTTTAGAGTGGGTGGATTATGACGATGTCTTGGACAAACCAATTTGGGAAGGGGATTATCTCTTTTTACAATGGGTCTTAGAAAACAAACCTTATTTTTGGGCTAAATTTGCTTATGATAAAAAGGGTGACTTAATCGACCATCAGGTTGAATTTATGAAAAACAGAGGTGAAATATAATGCAAACATATGAAGCGGGTCAATATGATGTAATTGTTGTAGGAGCCGGGCATGCAGGTTCGGAAGCAGCTTTAGCTTCAGCTCGACTAGGTGCTCAAACACTTTTAATTACGATGAATCTAGAAATGGTAGCCTTTATGCCATGTAATCCATCAATTGGTGGACCTGCTAAGGGGGTCGTTGTACGTGAAATTGATGCACTGGGTGGAGAAATGGGACGTAATATAGATAGGACTTATATCCAAATGCGTCTTTTAAACACCGGTAAAGGACCAGCAGTTCAAGCACTCAGAGCTCAAGCAGATAAGCAACATTACTCCAATACAATGAAGCAAGTCTTAGAAGAAACAGATAATTTAGACCTCAAACAAGGACTTGTTGAAAGACTTTTAATTGAAGAAAATCAATGTCGCGGTATTATTACCAATTCGGGGGCTATTTATCGTGCTAAATCTGTAGTTCTAACGGCAGGTACTTCTTCACGAGGAAAAATTATTATTGGAGATTTAGCCTATTCTTCCGGTCCTAATAACACCCTACCTTCTGTTAAACTGTCTGAACATTTAATGGAATTAGGGATTGAATTAACTCGTTTTAAAACTGGAACACCTCCACGAGTGCATTATGACTCAGTCCATTTTGACAAAACAGAAGAACAGCCTGGCGATATTAAAGCGAATCATTTTTCTTATTTGACAGATGATAAAGATTATTTGCAAGATCAAATATCTTGTTGGTTGACACATACCAATGGTCAAACGCATAATATAATTAGAAATAATTTGCATAAAGCACCTATGTTTTCGGGAATAGTTGAAGGAGTAGGGGCTAGGTATTGCCCATCAATAGAAGACAAAATAGTTCGTTTTAGTGACAAACCACGCCATCAAGTGTTTATCGAACCTGAAGGTCGTAATACTAAAGAAATGTATGTCCAAGGCTTGTCAACTTCTTTACCAGAAGATGTCCAACTAGAGATGCTCCATTCAGTAGAAGGTTTAGAAGAAGCAAAATTGATGCGAGCAGGGTATGCTATTGAATATGATGTAGTGGTACCCCATCAATTAACGCTATCCTTAGAAGTGCGAGATTTACCTGGCTTATTCACTGCCGGTCAAATGAATGGAACGAGTGGTTATGAAGAAGCAGCAGGACAAGGAATTGTTGCAGGAATCAATGCTTGCCATAAGGCTTTTGACAAAGACCCTTTTATTATAACGCGTTCAGAAGGCTACATTGGTGTTATGATTGATGACCTTGTAACAAAAGGAACGACTGAACCTTATCGTTTGCTAACTTCTCGGGCTGAATACCGTTTATTACTACGTCATGATAATGCAGATTTCCGTTTGACAGAAAAAGCCTATAAAATTGGATTGGTGGATGAAGCACGTTATCAGCATTTTAAAACGAAAGAAGCTGCTGTAAAAGCAGAACTTGATCGCTTAGCGTCTATTCGTATTAAGCCAAGTACAGAGGGTTTAGCAGAGTATTTTGAAAGAATCAATTCAACGCCACTTAAAGATGGAATTTTAGCTAGTGAACTTTTAAAAAGACCGGAAATTAAATATTTTGAATTGATTAAAGCTTTACCTATTTTAACGACTGAAGTTAATCGACAAGTAGGAGAACAAGTTGAAATTCAAATCAAATATGCAGGCTACATTAATAAAGCTAACCATAAGGTCGATCGTGTTAAAGCTATGGAAGAAAAAATAATTCCTGAAAACCTAGATTACGATGCAGTGGATAGCTTAGCAACTGAAGCAAGAGAAAGATTAAAATTAATTCGACCTTCTAACATTGGACAGGCTAGTCGAATTTCAGGTGTCAATCCGGCTGATATTGCCATTCTTTCAATCTATATTCAACAGGGTAAAATTGCAAAAATTGAATCTCATCAATAATCAACTAAAAATCACCAAAAAGATAAAGATCTTCTTCTCAATTAGCAAGCTAATTAAGAAGGGATCTTTTTAAAATGAAAAAAGCAGATACTATAAATTTAAGTAATTTAATTATCTTTCGAAATTTATTGAAGGATAGATGTTGCTATTGAGTAGTTATTTTAGTAAAGTAAAGTTGCTGTGAAACATTGTTTCACAATTACCAAAATGAGAGGGATTATATGGAAGAAAATCAGTTTAAAAAGAAATTGCAAGATCAAGGATTATCAATTAGTCCCGATCAACTACTACAGTTTTCCACTTATTATCAGTGGTTAATTGAATGGAATCAAAAAGTTAATCTGACAGCTATTACTGATAAAGAAGGAGTTTATCTTAAACACTTCTATGATTCTTTAATGCCGCTGTGGCATTTACCTTTAGCGAACTATTATTTGAAGATGTGTGATGTAGGAGCGGGAGCAGGTTTTCCAAGCTTACCAATCAAAATTATTCATCCTGAAATTGAACTGACGATTATCGATTCTTTAAATAAACGTATTCAGTTTTTAAAAGATTTAAGTTCCAATTTAAAACTTGAACAAATAGAGTTTCTCCATGGCAGGGCTGAAGATGTGGGCCAAGATTCAAATTATCGTGGACAATTTGATTTAGTGACTGCTCGGGCAGTAGCTCCTTTAAATGTTTTAGCTGAGTACTGTCTTCCTTTACTAAAAAAAGGTGGAAAATTTATAGTTTTAAAAGGCAGCCATGAACAAACAAATACGGAATTAAAAGAAGCTGAAAAGGCGATTAAAATATTAGGAGCAAAGTTAGAACAAGTGGTGCAAACTTATCTGCCTGAAGATGAAGGTGAGAGAACACTATTATTAATAGAAAAAACATTAGATACTCCCAATAAATATCCACGTAAAGCAGGTAAGCCAAGCAAACAGCCTATAAAATAAAAGGAGGAAGCATATGGGAAAAATGATTGCAATCGGCAACCAAAAAGGCGGAGTTGGTAAAACAACCACAACTGTTAATTTGGGTGCAGCATTAGCCTTTATGGGGAAAAAGGTACTGGTTATTGACTCCGATTCTCAAGGAAATGCTACTTCCGGTTTAGGAATTGAAAGAGGCGATGTGACTTATAGCTTATATGAAGTGCTGGTCGATCGAGTACCTATTCAGGATAGTATCTTAACCACTTCTAGAGAAAATCTAGATATTATCCCATCAACTATTTCTTTAGCAGCTGCTGAAATTGAATTAGTAAATTTTAAAGACCGCGAATTTCGCTTAAAAGAAGCTGTAGAATCAATAAAGCAAGATTATGATTATCTTTTAGTAGATTGTCCACCGTCCTTAGGGCAATTATCTATTAATGCCTTTACAGCATCTGATACAATTTTGATTCCGGTTCAAGCAGAATATTATGCCTTAGAAGGTTTAAGTCAATTATTAAATACAATCCGCTTAGTTCAAAAGTCATTAAATCCTCAATTCAGAATTGAAGGTGTATTAATAACTATGCTAGATGCGCGCACGAACTTGGGCTATGAAGTAGTTGATGAAGTACGTAAATACTTCCAAGAGAAAGTATATGATACGGTAATTTCACGAAACATTCGTTTGTCAGAGGCTCCATCTTATGGTTTGTCAGTAATTGATTATGACCCAAAATCTAGAGGAGCCATCATGTATAAAGAATTGGCAGAGGAAGTGATCAATAATGGCCAATAAACCAAAAAAAGGTGGACTAGGTCGTGGAATGGAAGCTCTCTTTAGTTCAGCTTATGAAGAAGTACCTAACGATCACGAAATGGTCACCGAAATTAAATTAGAAGATATTCGTCCAAATCCCTACCAACCTAGAAAACACTTTGATCTCAATGCTTTGAATGAGTTAGCGGAATCGATTCGTCAAACGGGTGTTTTCCAACCTATTATTATTAGAAAATCCTCTATTAAAGGATATGAAATTATTGCAGGAGAGCGTAGGGTACGTGCTTCTAAATTGGCAGGCAAAACAACCATTCCAGCAATTGTTAGAGAACTTGATGAAGAAGCAATGATTGAGATTGCTGTAATAGAGAACTTGCAAAGAGAAGACTTGAGTCCTTTAGAAGAAGCAGAAGCATATGATATGCTAATGGAACGTTTAAAACTAACGCAAGCAGAAGTTGCTGAACGTATTGGGAAAAGTCGCCCTTATATAGCCAATTATATTCGTTTACTTCAATTGCCAGATCCAATTAAACAGTTAGTAAATGAAGAAAAACTATCTATGGGCCAAGCACGCACCATTTTAGGGTTAAAAGATAAGAGTCAGATGGAGAATTTAGCTAAAAAAGTTGTTAAAGAACAGCTTACAGTGCGTCAGTTAGAAGAAGTAGTACAAAAATATAATCAATCATTACCAAAAATGACGAAAAAGGGACGAACCGAAAATAAATCACCACTTTGGTTAGCAATTGAAAATCAAATGGAAGAAAAGTTTGGGACACCCGCTAAAATTGTTTCAAAAGGAAACAAGGGAAAAATTGAATTAGAATTCGTCAACGATTCAGATTTGACAAGAATTCTAGACTTACTTAACATTCAAGTTTAAATAGTGACAAATAGGAGGGTCAAAATGGATCCAAAAGCTTACGATAAGTTCGATATAGTAGAAATGAAAAAGCCACATGCTTGTCAAACTAATCGCTGGCAAATTATACGAATGGGTATGGATATTCGTATACGTTGTGAAAATTGTCAGCATATTGTTACCATGACACGCCGTGACTTTGAAAAGAAGATGAAAAAAATTCTTAAAAAACATCAAGAAGTAAACCTTTAGAAAGAGAGTGAAATTATGGCATTAACAGCAGGAATTGTGGGACTACCAAATGTGGGCAAATCAACTTTATTTAATGCAATTACTAAAGCTGGAGTGGAAGCGGCAAATTATCCTTTCGCTACTATTGATCCTAACGTAGGGGTTGTGGAAGTCCCTGATGAACGTTTGACAGAGATTACTCGCCTTGTCAAACCAAAAAAAACCATCCCGACTACAATAGAATTCACCGATATCGCAGGGATAGTAAAAGGAGCGAGTAAAGGGGAAGGGCTGGGTAATAAATTCTTAGCCAATATCCGCCAAGTAGATGCCATTTGTCACGTTGTGCGTTGTTTTGAAGACTCTAATATTACTCACGTTTCAGGTAAAGTTGATCCGATTGAAGATATTGAAACCATTAACTTAGAGCTGATTTTGGCAGATTTAGAAACCATTGAAAAACGAATTACTAAAGTTGAAAAGTTAGCACGTACTAAAGACAAAGAGGCTGTTGCTGAGCATGAAGTACTTTTAAAATTAAAAGAGGCTTTGGAACACAACCAATTAGCTAATAGTGTGGAGTTTTACGATGAACAATTACCTTACGTCAATAACTTGTTCTTGTTAACACGTAAGAAAATGCTTTATGTTGCCAATATAGGTGAAGAAGAAGTTAGCAATCCAGAAGGAAACCCGTTCTTAGCAAAAGTTCGTGAATTAGCTGACCAGCAAGGCGCAGAAGTTGTTCCTGTTTCCGCTCGTTTAGAAGAAGAGATTGCAGAACTAGATGATGAAGAAAAGACCAGTTTCTTAGAAGATTACGGTTTAAAAACTTCAGGTCTTGACCGCTTAATTCAATCAGTTTATAAATTGCTTGGTTTGGGAACTTATTTTACAGCCGGTGAAAAAGAAGTTCGAGCTTGGACTTTTAAAGTAGGAATGAAGGCACCACAAGCAGCCGGTGTGATTCACTCAGATTTTGAACGCGGATTTATTCGTGCAGAGACCATGGCTTATGATGATTTAGTGAAGTATGGCTCTGAGCAAGCAGTAAAAGAAAAAGGCCTCTATCGCTCAGAAGGTAAGGAGTATATAGTTAAAGATGGAGACATTATGCTCTTTCGCTTTAATGTATAGGAGGAAATTCAATGAAAGATCAGCAAGAAGAAAAAGTTGTAGAAGAAGTCTCAAATAGCCAACCACTTGAAAATCAAGTGGCAGTTGAAAGTCAAGAAAGCTCGATATTAACTGGGGTACCACAAGAAAAGGTGGACCAGTTAACCAAACGTAATCTAAAATTTATGCTAGACATTGATCGCTACTTAAAAGAAGAACAAATATCACAAGCAAATTGTCAAGTAGTTTATTTGGAAATGGTAGATACACTTTTAGAAGGGCAAAAAGATGGTCATACTGCTAAACATATTTATGGAACGCCTAGTGAAACTAGTCAGATTATTATTAGTAAAGCAGTAAAAGAGCATGAAGAAAAAGAGAAGTCACCGGATTGGCAAATTGCTGTCGATGGTGGGTTAATGTTAGGAGCTATTTTCACCCTAATAACGGGTGTATTTGGTTTAAGTGGGAGTTCAAATGTTCAAGAAAATTTCTATATGGGTATCCTAACAGTTATCCTCAATTATGCTATCGGTGGTTATGCGATGATGCGAACAGCAAAAGTCTTACCAGACTTGGATGCTCCTAAAGGGCAAAAGGGTTATGGGCGCTATTTCATGGCATCTACAATTGCAATGATGGCTTGGATTGGTTTAATTATGTTAAGTCAAGCCTTTATACCGCCGGTAATTAACCCAATTTTACCGCCTATGGGCTATATCATACTGGGTGTAATTACTTTGGTCTTACGTTATTACTTAAAGAGAAAGTGGAAAATAGTTGGTGGACTCTTTTAAGGGCATGCTGTTTGATAAAAAGACGAACATTAAATACTTCTCATAATCTAACATCTGCAAAAAACTTGTTTCATTCCCACTAACATGTTAAATTAGTTGGAAATTATCGTCGAATCGCTTGTAGAGAATCAAAAACATATAGGAGGAAAATAATGTCATCTTGGGAAACAAAATTTGCGCGTGAAGGTTACACATTTGATGATGTCTTGTTAGTTCCAGCTCATAGTGAGGTATTACCAAATGATGTCGATTTATCAGTCCAATTAGCCCCTAATTTAAAACTAAATATTCCCATCTTATCAGCCAGTATGGATACCGTAACGGATGGGAACATGGCGATTGCTATAGCCAGACAGGGAGGATTAGGTGTTGTCCATAAGAATATGTCTATTGAAGATCAAGCAAACGAAGTACGAAAAGTAAAACGTTCGGAAAATGGCGTTATCTTGGACCCATTTTATTTAACTCCTGAGAATCTATTGCAAGAAGCAGAAGATTTAATGAGTCATTACCGCATATCAGGTGTTCCAATTGTAAAAAGTGAAGACGATTTGACACTTGTAGGTATTATTACAAATCGTGACATGCGTTTCATTGAAAATTATCAAGATAATATTGGCTCTCACATGACTCATGAGAATCTGGTAACAGCAGCCATTGGCACTTCACTAGAAGAAGCTGAAAAGATTCTTTATAAAAATCGGATTGAAAAATTACCACTAGTAGATGATGAAGGACGTCTTTCAGGTCTAATTACTATAAAAGATATTGAGAAAGTCATTCAATATCCTCAAGCTGCTAAAGATCAACATGGTAGACTATTAGTGGCGGCAGCCATTGGAATAACTAGTGATACATTTGAAAGGGCAGAAGCCTTAATTAAAGAACAAGTTGATGCGATTGTAATTGATACCGCTCACGGGCATTCTGAAGGCGTGATTCGTAAAGTCAAAGAAATCAGAGAGGCTTACCCAGATGTAACCATTATTGCTGGTAACGTAGCAACAGCCGAAGCGACACGCGCTTTATTTGAAATTGGTGTTGATATTGTAAAAGTGGGTATCGGACCTGGTTCAATTTGTACAACTCGTGTAGTAGCCGGAGTAGGAGTTCCTCAACTAACTGCTATCTATGAATGTGCTTCAGCAGCAAAAGAATTTGGTAAAACCATTATTGCTGATGGCGGCATTAAGTATTCAGGTGATATTGTTAAGGCGCTTGCAGCGGGTGGGCATGCGGCTATGCTCGGCTCTATGTTAGCAGGAACAGATGAATCACCAGGTGAAATGGAAATTTATCAAGGTAGAAAATACAAATCTTATCGTGGCATGGGCTCTTTAGCTGCTATGCGTTCAGGATCAAGTGATCGTTACTTCCAATCAAAATCAGAAGCCAACAAAATGGTTCCTGAAGGTATTGAAGGACGTGTTGCATATAAAGGTGCCGTTGAAGATGTTATCTTCCAAATGGTTGGAGGTTTAAGATCTGGTATGGGTTATACCGGTTCAGCTAACCTTAAAGAATTGCGTGAGGAAGCACAATTTGTAAGAATGTCTGGTGCAGGACTGATTGAATCTCACCCACATGACATTAATATCACCAAGGAAGCACCAAACTATTCAAGATAAAGATAAACTGAAGTATCAAAGCCTACTGCAATAGACTTTGATACTTTTTTATTAATTTCTATCATTTTTTACTTAAAAAAGACAAGTAAAATTAAAAGCTGCTAACAATTGAATAACTCTGTATCTAAATTAGGAAAAGCTTATTTTAATAGGAAAGTGAGAACTACCTTTTTTTATTCAGTTGGGTATAATAGAAAAAGCAACTTTTAAATGAGCATAAAGAGTGAGGAGTGGAGCCTAACATTGCTTATAAACGGTATTAAAAGGATACTTGTCTTAGGATTACTTATGAATAACTTTCTATCAACTGATGGTTATGCTGTGACTACATCGAAAGATTCAAATCCCACTGATGAGGCTTCCTTGCAAGAAATGGATACTCTGCCGGAAGAAAGTATAGCTGAAAATCTGGTAAACGCGATGCCTGTTTTTGAGGAAGTAAAGGGGGCCTATATTGTAGACGGCCTCAATGGGCAAATCCTTTATAAGCATGAAGTGGACCAGCTAGTTGAAGTGGGTTCTTTTAGTCAATTACTTTTATTATATAGGGTGTATCAAGCCATTGATCAAGGTCAGTTGGACAGTGATCAAGAGGTATGGATATCGGACGAGGTTTACGCTTTGAGTCAAGATTATAATTTGCCGAATGTTCCTTTAAGACAAGACTTGTCTTATTCCTTAAAAGATTTAATGGAAGCTGTTAGTTTAAATGCTGCCAGAGGAGCGGCCTTAGCCTTAGCAGAAGAATTAACTGGATCCGAAGCAGAAACACTTAAGCAAATGAAAGAACAGTTAAATGAATGGGGAGAAGAAGATTTTGATTTAATAAATGTGACTGGAGTGAGTGATCGTTATCAAGTGGGTGATTCTGAAAGCATTTATCAAGGGCGAACTAACAAAATGACTGCTCAAACAGTTGCTACCATAGCCTATCATCTGATTAATGAATACCCTGAATGCATGGAAGCTAGTCAGATTTATCAAAAGCTTTTTCAAGAAGATACGAGCGATGAGTTTGAAATGACCAATCCCAATCTGCTAATTGAAAGTGCTAATTCACTTTATGCTATGGAGAATGTTGATGGTTTGACTGCCAGTAAATCAGAAGAAGATGGTTATAATTTAGTTGCAACGACAGAAAAGAATGATTTACGTCTAATAGTAGTGGTATTAGGTGTCAGTGAAAACGAAAAGCTTTATCAAGTTAGTAGAGAATTGATTGAAAGGGCCCAAAATATCTTCCGCATTGAAACAGTTATTGAAGAAAATTCATTAGCTACTCACCTAGACTCCATTAAAGTGGAAAATGGCAAAGTTAATAAGTTACAATTAATGTATGGATCAAACTTACAATTAGTGGTACCTATTATTGATACGGCCCCACGACTGGTTTATCAATTTACAGCTAATCAAGAAGTGACCAATTATCACGTTAAAGCGCCTGTTAAAGCAGGCAAGGTTGTAGGAAAAATGCAAGTCGATATAGCTGATTATCGTCTACCTATTCTAAAGTCCGGTAGAGGAAATTATGTGCCAGTAAAAGTAGCAGAAGATATCGAAGAAGCCAATATCTTAGAAAAAACTTGGCGAAATGTTCAAAATACTGGCGAAAATACTTGGAATGCTGTTCGAAAATTCTTTACGGATTTATTTAATTAAATAAGGGAGGTAAAATTATGGAAAATAAAGAAACGGCGATTTTTGCAGGAGGTTGTTTTTGGTGCATGGTTCATCCATTTGATGAAAGAGATGGTGTTATCTCTGTAGCTTCTGGCTATACGGGTGGAGATAGTGTGAATCCTACCTATGAAGAAGTCTGCTCAGGACAAACGGGTCATGCAGAAGCTGTCAAAATCGAATACGATCCTAGTAAAATAAGCTATCAAGAACTTCTAAAAATTTATTGGTCTTCAGTCGATCCGACTGATAAAGATGGACAGTTCGGTGATCGAGGCTCCTCTTACCGACCAGAAATTTTTTATAGTACCCAAGCCCAAAAGGAAGAAGCCGAACAATCGAAAGCAGAACTTGAAGCGTCACAAGTTTTCAAAAAGCCGATTGTTGTGCCAATCAGTCCAGCCCAAACATTTTACCTTGCAGAGGACTATCACCAAGACTTTCACCGCAAAGAACCGGATCATTATCAAAATTTCTACCGTGGTTCCGGGCGTAAAAAATTTGTTGAAGAGGTTAAAGATAAATTGAATTAAGATAGTAAATGCTAAGCTAAGCTTGACATTTAAAAGATTTCTATTTATCATTCTTAATGATTCTAAACAAAAGACGGAGGTGGGAAAATGGCTCAAAAGAAAGCGTCACTAGCTTGTAGTGAATGTGGAAACCGTAATTATCAAATGATACCAACTCAAGCGGGCCAAACCACTCGATTAGAAATTAAGAAATTCTGCAAGAATTGTAATAAACACACGATTCATAGAGAAACCAAATAGAAAAGAGGAATATAATGAGTTACATTAAAGGCATTGCCCAAGAAATGAAAAAAGTAACTTGGCCTACAGCTAAGCAAGTAAATAAATTTACTTGGACCGTAATTATGATGATTATTTTCTTTGGATTATACTTTGCTTTAACAGATTTTGTATTTGGCAATTTCATCGACTGGTTAATTAGTCTAGGCGCATAATCATAAAAATATTTATTATTTGCTTAAGCATGTTATAATAGAATACAAATAAAACCTACACCCTTGTAGGTTTTTTATTTTACAAGAAATTAATTAAAGGAGATTTAACTATGGAATCTAATAAGGAATGGTACGTTTTGCATACTTATTCTGGTTATGAGAATAAAGTAAAAGAGAATATTATGATGCGAGCAGAAAGTATGAATATGGAAGACTTTATCTTCAATGTGGTAGTACCTGAAGAAGAGGTAACCGAAATGCAAGATGGAGAGAAGAAAACAAAGATTCAAAAGACCTTCCCAGGTTATGTGTTAGTTGAAATGGTGATGTCTGATGAGTCTTGGTTTATTGTTCGTAATACGCCAGGCGTGACTGGATTTGTAGGCTCACATGGCGCTGGATCTAAGCCGGCACCTCTTTTACCTGAGGAAATGGAAGCGATCTTGGGGGATAAGCCTGCTCAGAAAGTTCAATTAGAAGTTGAAGTGGGCGATTTAGTTGAAATTATCGATGGCGCTTTCTCAGGAATGACTGGAGAAATCGAAGAAATCAGTGAAGAAAATCAAAAACTTAAAGTAGTTATTGAAATGTTTGGTCGTGAAACAGTAGCCGAATTGGACTTTATGCAAGTGCGCAAAGACAATCTTTAATTAGGTGGTTTCATGAAACAAAAGACTGACCACCACATCCTCTATTTTCGTTTAGCCATGGTGATGTATCTCTTGGTTTTGTGCTTACAGTTGGTTTTTGATGCCAGTTTTATCGAATCCATCAGCTTGAACCAAGTCTTAGAGGAAGTTCCTCATGTTTTGCTTCCTGTAGAATTCACTTTTTATCTCTGGCCAATCATTATTCTATGGGAAGCGTTTGGTTTATTTGCGGGACAACGGAGACAGGCTTTTACAACTTTTGATCAGAGTTATTCACTGTTAGTGGCTCCCAAATTAGTTGAATTATCTTTTTACCATACAGTCTATCTTTTGATATGGTCGCAACAATTATATTTATTTACCTTCATCCTTATGGTGCTCTATTTGAGACGGATTATTTCTTTTATGAAATTAATTTCATATAAAAGCTCCCTGAACGAACCAAGTTGGCTATTAAAGCTTCCCATTGGTCTTCATACCGGTTGGTTGATCAGTATGACGGCCCATATTTTTTATAGCTATTTAGTGAGTAAAGGATTAAACAGTCATAATGGGTGGATGATAGCACTTGCTTGCCTTTTAATTCTTGCTATTGCAGCCGGAAGTAGCTACTTGTATGCACGTTATGGTAACCAGGCAATTATGCCGGCTGTTTTAATCTTTCAATTAGGGCTACTCTATCATCATTATCCTCGTTCATCCTTTGGATTAAGACATAACTTCTTTTATCTTGTGATTGCGGTTGTATTTATTCTGACCTTAGCCGTATACATACGTTACTTGCGTTATCAAATAAAGCAAAAGACTTTTTAGATTTTTATAGGAGGAAAACTATGAACTGGCCTTTCAATCAATCGATGCAGTTGACGCAGAAACAAGCAGGCAAAAAACCATTTAGGGTTATTGCTTTTACTGCGCTTATAAATCTTGTTAGTTTACTATTTGCTTCACTTATTTCAGTTTTTTTAATTGGTCCATTAATCTATATGAAATTTGGTGATTCCTTTTTAACCGAAGATGTAGGTCAAGCACTGTTAAACGAGCCATTAATGGTTTATTTAGAACTATTTTTAACGATTATTACTATTATTACAACGGTCCTTTTGGCTAAATGGTTGCAAGGACGCAGACTTAACTCCTTTGGCTTTTATAAAGATAATTTCCTAAAAAAATATGGGATGGGCGTCGTAATTGCTACCGCCTTAATGTTCTTTATTTTTTTAGTTAATCTTTTGATGGGGACGATCTCTGTCCAAATGAACCCTCACGCCGATGGAGTGGCGTTTATCCTCTTATTAGTCGGCTTTATGATCCAAGGAATGTCTGAAGAAATCCTCTTGAGAGGTTACTTGATGAATGGCTTGGCAGCCGCTTGGGGAGTTCCTCTTGCCATTTTGATAAACTCCATCTTCTTTAGTTTGTTGCATTATGGCAATCCAGGAGTTACAGTTTTAGCCTTAGTTAACATTGCCTTAGCCGGTATTTTCTTTTCCTTATTATTCTATATTACTGATAATATGTGGTTAACAGGAGCTGCTCATTCCTTTTGGAATTTTATAATGGGTGTGGTCTTTGGGGTCCAAGTGAGTGGATTGGTATTACCGGGCACACTATTACTAACTAAATCCAAAGCTGAGGCCAGTTTGATCAATGGTGGAGACTTTGGATTTGAGGGGGGTCTTGTGGTTACAGTTATTTTAGTAGCTGCTTGTATTTACTTAATCAATAAATGTCCGAAACAAGAAAAAGCTATTTAAAAACTTCTTGCAATCTCATAAGCCTTCCGTTATAATATTGCAATGCATGTATTCAAACCATGCATTGGGTGGGAGGAGCAAGTTTAAAAAAGATAAAAGCTCCAATTACCACATCACGAAAATTGACATAAGGAGGAATATTCGTGGCTAAAAAAGTTGTCACTCAAGTAAAATTACAAATCCCTGCAGGTCAAGCGAGCCCAGCTCCACCAGTAGGACCAGCGTTAGGTCAAGCCGGCGTTAATATCATGTCCTTTACGAAGGAATTTAACGCACGTACTCAAGATCAACAAGGAATGATTATTCCAGTTGTTATTGATGTCTATGAAGACCGTTCATTTACCTTTATTACTAAAACACCACCAGCTCCAATCCTATTGAAAAAAGCTGTTGGCTTGAAAAAGGCTTCAGGTGAACCTAACAAGAACAAAGTCGGAAAGGTTACACGTGATCAAGTCCGTGAAATCGCAGAAATTAAAATGGCAGACTTAAATGCAGCCGATGTAGAAGCTGCTATGCGTATGGTTGAAGGAACTGCCCGTTCAATGGGGATTACAGTCGAAGACTAAGCGCCAAGGTAGCTTCTCGCCCCGTTTCTATCGGGTGTGGGAGGGAAACCCCGAATAACCACAAATATAGGAGGAAAAACAAATGGCTAAGAAAAGCAAAAACTATGTAGCGGCAAGAGAAAAAGTTGACCGTACAAAGAAATATGATGTAACAGAAGCAGTCGCATTAGCAAAAGAAATTGATTTTGCAAAATTTGATGCCTCTGTTGAAGTATCTTACAATTTAAATATCGATGTTAAAAAAGCAGACCAACAAATTCGTGGCGCAATGGTGCTACCACATGGAACAGGTAAAACACAAACAGTGGTAGTTATTGCAAAAGGTGAAAAAGCCGCTGAAGCAGAAGCTGCTGGAGCAGACTTTGTTGGTGAAGAAGATCTAATTAATAAAATCAACGGTGGTTGGTTAGATTTCGACGTAATGGTAGCTACCCCAGATATGATGGGACAAGTTGGACGTTTGGGTCGTGTCTTAGGACCTAAAGGCTTAATGCCAAACCCTAAAACAGGTACCGTTACAATGGACGTAACCAAAGCCGTTAACGATATCAAGGCTGGACAAGTAACTTACCGTGCAGATAAAGCAGGTATCGTGAATGTTCCAATTGGTAAAGTATCTTTTGAAGATGAAAAATTAGTGGAAAACTTCAAAGCACTTCATGAGCAAATTATGCGTGTGAAGCCAGCTACAGCTAAAGGAACTTATATTACTAATTTAGCTTTAGCAACCACTTTCGGACCCGGAATCAAGATTAACGTCGAAAGTTTATAATTTCATATTGACAAATAATTTGTTTATCACTATGATAAATAAGTATTTTAAACGACCTAAGACAGTAAGTGGCTAAGCCTTAATTTCTTACCGAGGAAGTTCCCGTTAAACAGGAAGCTATCTCTATGTCTAGGTGACATAGAGATTTTTAATTTTAAAAATCTCTATACCTATTTGATGGAGGTGAAAGAAGAAACATGGTTAAAGAAGCAGTATTAAATGCAAAGGCTCAAGAAATTGAAAAAATTGCTGAAGATATGAAAAACTCTGCAACAATCGTTGTAGTGGATTATCTTGGCTTAACGGTTGAAGAAGTAACAGACTACCGTAAACAATTACGTGATGCAGGCGTTCAAATGAAGGTTGTGAAAAACACAATGCTTCGTCGTGCGGCTGAAAAAGCAGGAATCGAAGTTCCTCAAGATTTATTCAAGGGTCCTTCAGCGATTGTCTTCTCAGATGACGTCGTAAATCCAGCGAAAATTTCAGCAAACTTTGCTAAAGACAATGAAACTCTTGAAATTCGTGGCGGAATTGTTGAAGGTCAAGCAGCTACTAAAGAAATGATTGAACAAGTAGCGAAAATGCCTGGTCGCGAAGAATTACTTTCAATGTTACTATCTGTATTGCAAGCGCCAATGCGCAATGTGGCATCTGTCCTTTCTCAAGCAAACCCAGCACAACAAATGGTTTACGCTTTGAACGGAATTATCGACAAAAAAGGTGCTGCCTAAATCGATCGCTCGTCGCATAAGTACAATATAAACTAAAAAAATATTTGGAGGAAACCAAAATGGCATTAAATATTGAACAAATTATTGAAGATATCAAATCAGCAACAGTTGTAGAATTAAACGAATTAGTAGAAGCAATTGAAGAAGAATTTGGCGTATCTGCTGCGGCTCCTGTAGCTGTTGCAGCTGGACCTGCTGCTGGCGGTGGCGAAGCTGCTGCAGAGCAAACTGAATTTGACGTAGTATTAACTTCAGCTGGCGACGCTAAAATTAAAGTAATCAAAGTGGTTCGTGAAGCTACTGGCTTGGGCTTGAAAGAAGCTAAAGAATTAGTAGACAACGCTCCTAAAGCAATCAAAGAAGGCATTTCTAAAGAAGACGCTGAAGAATTGAAAGCTAAAATTGAAGAAGTTGGTGGATCTGTAGAAGTTAAATAATTTCTCTATCCCATCTATATTAACCTGGTCAGATCTTCTGATCAGGTTTTTCCCTTTTTAAAGATAAATTTAAAAAGTTGGGCTATAATGGAAGAGAAAGATTGAGGAGGGAAGAAAATGGTCAAGTTATTAATTGCAGATGATGACAAAGCAATTTTAGATTTATTACATATTTATATGCGTAATGAGGGATATGAGTGTATATTAGCTAATAACGGAGAAGAAGCTTTAGAAATAATTAACTTACATCCTGAATTAGATATCGCTCTTTTAGATATTATGATGCCTAAAATGACGGGGATGGAAGTATTAGAAGCCATGCGTCATAAAAATGTAGATATTCCAGTTATTTTTATTTCAGCTAATCAGACTCAAACCGATAAAATTTCTGGCTTGCTTGCAGGAGCCGATGATTATGTTACTAAACCCTTTGAACCTTTAGAGGTAGTCGCTAGAGTCAAGAGTATCTTAAGACGTCAAGGTGTGAATGCTCATTCTTTAGCGCAAAAAGACAGTAAAGACTTTATTAATCTAGGAGCAGTCACAATCGATACTAAAGGACATCAAGTGATGACTGCTGAAGGAGAAGAAATTAAAGTAACAGGTCTGGAATTTGAAATTTTACAGTTACTTGCCGAGCAAAGGGGGAAAGTTTGGTCTGCTGATGAAATTCTTAATAGTGTTTGGAAGGATAATTCCTCTGCTTCTACTAAAACGGTAATGGTCCATGTAAGTAACCTCAGAAATAAAATAGAAGAAGCAACTGGCGGCGAGAAAGTTATTCAAACCGTGTGGGGAGTGGGCTATAAGATTGATAAATAAGAATGAAGAAAAAAAGGCTGGACTAATTCCTTCTTTTAAAAGTTTTAAACTAAGTAAAAGCGACCGCATTGAAATGACGATAAATCTATTTATAGTAGCTGGTACCGTTTCCTTTATTTATCTTGTGCTAATGTTTAGCTATCAACAACTCTTAAATTTTTTAACATTCAATTTAGGATGGACCATTAAAACAAATTTGAAAGATAACATTATCGCATATACACTCTATAATAAAAGTAATCAAATATTAATTGGTCTTTATCTTGCTACTTTATTTATTACAGTGACTTTTAGATATATTCATGAAAGAAATCGGATTACTTTAAGGTATATTCGTAAATATATTTCCGCCATGGCTAAAGGCAAGTATGACCTGAGAATTCCCAATGAGGGAATTGGAGACTATGTCACTTTGGCTCAGGATGTGAACACCCTGATGGACTCTATTAATCAAGCTTTTAAGGAAAGAGACGAGACCGAGAAAACAAAAGATGAATTAATGAATAATATAGGTCATGATATTCGAACGCCACTTACCTCAATACTTGGGTATTTAAGACTGATTCAAGACAGCTCAGATTTAACTCAAGAAGAACTGGCCTCTTATATAAAAACAGTGCATAGTAAAGCTAAAAGCATGCAAGTATTAATCAATGATCTGTTTGAATATACCTCCACCCAACAAACGACTGCAAAAGTTAATAAACAAGCTATAGCTATGCAAGCTTTTACAGAACAGGTGCTTGCTGACTTTAATTTGCAAGCCAAGCAAGCAGGGATTGAAATGTTCTGTCAAGTCACACCAAGTGACTTGGTATTAGAAATTGATCCTGAAAAAATGGTAAGAGTATTTAACAACTTTATAACCAACACTTTTAAATACGGAGAAGGTGCCACTTATCAAAAAATATTAGTGACAGAAATGACTGATCAAGAGTATAAAAAATATACTCGCTATCAAAAAAACAGACTGGATACGATTAAAACAGAAAAATGGGTGGTTATCGAGTTTCGAAATAATGGCACCTTATTGAATGAGGAAGATTTGGAACGAGTATTTGAACGATCCTATCGAGCTGACAGCTCACGGACCTCTCAAAAACCGGGATCAGGCTTAGGGTTAGCGATTGTACGCAATATGGTTGCCCTTCATCAAGGGGTAGCTTATGGAATTGTGGAAGAACAAGATCTTGTCTTTCGGGTCGAAATTCCAATCTTAAGGGAAGACTTACATTAAAGAATCAAACATTACAATACTTGTAATATTTGAAACCGAATTGTATCTTTAAAAACTTTAGATTTACTTGCTATTCTTTAAGAGAAGGTTATAATTATTCATGTTGGAAGAAAGTTAAATGCTTATTCAAACTTAAGTACTAACAAAACTCTAAAGAATTCCTAAAGTTTTTAAATTTTATCTTTAAAAAGCCTTGAAAATTATTTAGAAGTTTGTTAATATTAAAAGTAAGGAATGCAAATAGCTTTCCAGCCGTCGCTAGAAAAATAAAAAACAAAAAAGAAAGAGGTATAATAAATGAAAAAATTATTATTAACTTCAGTTGCAGCATTAACTGTTGCAGCAGCAGGAATGCCAGTAGCAACATCAGTAAACGCACAAACTCAAAATAATCCAGTTGAAGCACAAGAGCAGAAAACTACTTATAAATTAGAAGTAAAAACAGCAGATACAAATATTACTTCAGAATACAAAGCAGAAAGTATGCAAGCAGCTGAGCAACATTTCCACGATTATGTGGCAGGTCAAGGATTAAAAGACTTAGAATGGTCATATGATTTTGATACAATGACATTCATGGCAACAGATGAAAAAGCACCAGAATTATATACTTACAAATTAATAGTAAAAACAGCTGATACTAATATTACATCAGAATATAAAGCAGAAAGTATGCAAGCAGCTGACCAATACTTCCACGACTATGTAGCAGGTCAAGGATTAAAAGGCTTAGAATGGTCATATGATTTTGATACAATGACATTCATGGCAACAGATGAAAAA
>NZ_JBNUPF010000023.1:0-37605 GCF_050409565.1 Facklamia sp. P12955 | reverse complement strand
ACAGAAGCTCCCTATTTTTATTTGTTTTATGTCACATATGTATTATCGTCTAACATCTCTCATAGTTTTTTAATAATTTGCTAGTTTCTATCCAGATAAAGTGTTGCTTTTTATATTGAAATTACCTATTATAAAAGTAGTCGAAATTTTTAGATGCATAAAGGAGAAATGAACTTAACTATGGACTCTTCGGAGAATTCACTGATAGCGCAATTAGTCTTAATTTTATGTTTAACCGCAATTAACGCTTTTTTCGCTGCAGCAGAAATTGCTTTTGTTTCAATTAACCAATCGAGAATGAGAACGTTAGCGGAAGAAGAGCAGAACAAAAAAGCACAACGAGTGCTGAGATTAATCGATAATGCAGATGATTTTTTAGCGACCATCCAAGTAGCAATTACTTTGGCAGGTTTCCTTTCATCTGCGTCAGCTGCAACAAGTTTTGCAGATTATATAGTAAGATGGATACCATTTTTTCCGGGTGCGAAGTCACTTTCAATAGTGATAGTAACGGTCTTGCTTTCTTATGTGACCTTGGTCTTGGGTGAGCTTTACCCTAAACAAATCGCTTTACAAATGCCTGACAAAGTAGCTATGGCTACTAGCGCCATTGTTGAATGGGTTCAAAAACTATTCACTCCATTTGTTGCCTTATTATCGGTTTCTACTGGCTTTTTAAAGCGGTTAACACCTATTGATTTCAATGCTGATAACGACCAGTTTACCCGTGAAGAAATGGTGGCTATTCTAACCCAAAGCCAACAAGAAGGAACAATCGATTTAGCGGAGTATTCAATGCTTGAAGGAGTCCTGTCGCTTGACTCTAAGCTTGCAAGAGAGGTCATGGTTCCACGGACCGACACACAAATGGTTGATATAGAAGATGAGTACGATGAAATTCTCACAACTATTTTAAATAGTCCTTTTTCACGTTTGCCTATTTATGAAGAAAGTAAAGATAATGTCATTGGTGTGCTCCATGTTAAGCAATTATTAAAAACGGCCAGTCAACAAGGTTTTGATCAGATTGATTTTTTAGAAATTGCTAACGATCCTCTATTTGTCCCTTCTACGGCCTATATTGATGACTTGCTGTTGGAATTCCGTCGAGAAGAGACCCATATGGCTATCTTACGAGATGAGTATGGTGGTGTCGAGGGAATCGTTACTCTTGAAGATTTAATTGAAGAAATAGTAGGTGATATCAATGATGAGTCCGATATTACCGCTTCTGTCGTTCGCAAGATCGATGATATGAATTATTACATTAATGGCGTTATGACCTTAGAAAAGTTCAATCATTATTTTGATGAGCACTTAGACTCAGAGGAAGTAGATACTATCGCTGGTTTGATGATTCAAGTGATTGGCTATGTACCAGATGATGACGAGCGTACATCAGTCAGAATGAATGACTATGTCTTAACGACCAGTAATGTTGAAAATGGAAGAATCCGTGGTATTCAAGTCACTCATGATTCAGCCTATGCTTTAGAAACAGATTATAGTCTCTATGAATTTGAGCACGATAGCGATCGTCGGGATAATGACTATGGTTTAGATACTGAAAAAAAATAAAACAAACCGCAGTGAACGAGTGAGTCAAAAGACCTTCTCGTTCACTCTTTATTTATAAGGAGATGAAAGTATGTTAAATGAAATGATGCATCGACCGGTAGTGATGGAATCCATCGTTCAATTTATGCGAGAGGGTCAATTGCCTTTTGAAGGACAAGTTGCAGAGATAGAAGCCTATGCTAACGAGAGAGGAATACCCGTCATTCCTCATGAAACAGCAAAGTTTATTGATTTTTTATGTGCAAGTCTTCAACCCCAGCGCATTTTAGAAATCGGAACAGCTATTGGTTTTTCTGCTAGTTTAATGGCTCAGCACTTACGAAATGATGGACACTTAACCACCATTGACCGCTACCCTGATATGTATGAAAGGGCAAAAGAAAATTTTGCTAAACAAGGGCTAAATAATCGTATTGAACTTCTTGAAGGAGATGCAGCAGACTTATTGCCCCAGCTAGATGAGGCTTATGATCTTATATTTATGGATTCCGCCAAGGCAAAATATATCGAATTTTTACCTGAGTGTATGCGTCTTTTGCGACTTGGAGGGATCTTGATTATTGACGATGTTTTTCAAGGAGGAACCATTTTACACGACGAAAAAGAGATTCCCAAACGGGTTCGTAAAATTCATCGTAAACTCAATGAGTTGCATCAAGTAGTTTTAACTTCCAAAGAACACCGTTCTTGTTTAATTCCTTTAGGAGATGGTTTGCTAATGATTCGTAAAGAATCAGATAAGATTGATTTTTAAAGCCAAAAACAAAGCAATTAAAAGTGTCGTATTTTGACTATTTACATGATAAAGGTATAATATGCATAGAAGAAAAAAGGAGTCGCAAGCTCAATAATAAACCCTTCCTCGTTAATTTTTTTATGAGAAGGAGATAAGGAGTGAAACAGCGTGAAATTAATTCTTGTTGTGGACGATGAGAAACCAATCTCAGACATCATTACATTTAATTTAAAAAATGAAGGATTTGAAGTAGAGACAGCTTATGATGGTGAAGAAGCTCTTGAAAAGTTTGCTGAAAAATCACCTGATCTCATTTTGTTAGATCTAATGCTCCCTAAAATTGAGGGACTCGAGGTGTGCCGTGAGATTCGAAAAACCAGTTCTGTGCCAATTATTATGTTAACCGCTAAAGACTCTGAAATCGATAAGGTTTTAGGCCTAGAGTTAGGTGCAGATGATTATGTGACAAAACCTTTTTCAAACCGTGAGTTGGTTGCTCGTGTTAAAGCTAATTTACGTCGAAATACTGTAAGAGAAGAAGAACTAGAAGCTGCTCAAAATAATGACATCGAAGTGGGAGACTTGATTATTCATCAAGATGCCTATATTGTTTCAAAAAATGGAGTTGAAATCGAGCTAACTCACCGAGAATTTGAATTGTTACATTACCTTTCTTTACATATTGGCCAAGTGATGACGCGTGAACATTTATTAGAAACTGTTTGGGGCTATGATTACTTTGGTGATGTTCGAACAGTGGATGTTACTGTAAGACGTTTACGTGAAAAAATTGAAGATTTACCAAGTCATCCGACCTATATTATCACCAGAAGAGGGGTTGGCTATTTTCTTAAGAACCCAGATCAAGAGTAGGGAGCAGTTTAATGAATCGTTCGTTTTTATGGATACAATCGATTTATGTGAAAATTCCCTTGCTATTTGTAGTGATTTTAGTAATCGTTTTTCAGTTTGTCAGTATCTATTTTATTGATCAGTTGGAAACACAGACCGTTACTGCAATGAAGGAACAGATAAATACGCAAATCGATTTTCTTACCAATAATGTTGTCCCCATTTTAGAAGATCAACAATTGACGACTGAAGACCGTAACCAGCGCCTAGAACAGGCGCTGGATTCTTTCAGTTCAACCTATTCCACTAAAATTCAAATTGTTAATTCACAAGACTATCTATTAGCTACTAATGACTTGGCTGAGCGTTCTTCGATTGGAACTCGCACGAATGATGAATTAGTCCGTAATGTTTTAATTAACCAACGTCCCTTAGAGGATGATTATTTCATTCGTTTTCAACAACCTTATCATGTGGTGAAGCCGATTCTTTCGAACAAGGGAGATCGAACCGTCATGCTAGGGGCTATTGCTGTGCAAACAGAAATGGACCGGATAAATGAACAAAGAGAGAAGGTAACAGATCTCTTTTTAAGAGCCATTTTAATTGCCATTTTAGCTGGTTTTATTTTAGCCTTTGTGCTTTCGCAAGGGATTACTACCCCGATTGAAAATATGCGGCAACAAGCTTTACGCATTTCGGAAGGAATATATGATTTTCCGGCTGAAGTCTTTGGACATGATGAAATAGGAGACCTTGCTGTAACCATTAATGACCTTGCTGTAAAAGTTAGAGATGCGCAAGAATCGACTGAATCGGAAAAGCAACGCTTAGATGGTGTTTTAAGACATATGACTGATGGCGTAATTGGTACCGATCGTCGAGGAAATATTCTCTTAGTAAATGATCGAGCCTTACTCTTATTAGACATGTATCAAAACGAAGCTGTAGGTCAGCCGATTTTAGAAACTCTAGGCATTAATGAAAATTATACCTTAGCTAAGTTTTTAAAAGGGGATCATGAGGTTTTGGTTAATCGCTTCGTCGATGGGATGAAGACGGTTTTAAAATGTGAGTTTTCAGTGATCAGGCGAGAAACAGGCTTTGTAACGGGCCTAGTTTGTGTGATTCAAGACGTTACTGAACAAGAGAAAAATGAACAAGAACGTCGTGACTTTGTTTCCAATGTTTCTCATGAATTAAGGACCCCGCTGACAAGTATCAAGTCTTATTCGGAAGCCCTAGTGGATGGAGCTTGGAAAGATGAAATGCTTGCTCCGGAGTTTCTTGAGGTTATACAATCCGAATCTAATCGCATGATTCGGATGATTGGTAATTTGCTAGATTTGTCTAAGCTAGATGGCGGTCAAGTGAAGCCAAACTTTGAATATATTGATTTTAAGCGTTTAGTTAACTATATCCTAGACCGGGCAGAGTTTACCTTAGAAAGTGAAGATAAACCTAAGTACCAAATTGTTCGTCATTTAACCTCAAAAGAAATTTATGTAGAAATAGATCAAGACCGTATTACTCAAGTGATTGATAACTTAATGAATAATGCGATGAAATACTCCCCTGATGGTAGTAAGATAATTGTAACCTTGGCGGATTATCGTGACCATGTTGTATTTAGTGTGAAAGACTCAGGCCTAGGAATTCCGCAAAAAGATCTTCCCTATCTGTTTGATCGTTTTTACCGAGTAGACAAAGCACGTTCGCGCCAACAGGGAGGTACTGGATTGGGGTTAGCCATTTCTAAAGAAGTAATTGAACTTCATGGCGGTAAAATTTGGGTTAAAAGTGAAGAGAATAAAGGTTCAATATTCCTTTTCTCTCTTCCATATACTGAGCTTGAGTTCGAAGATGATTGGGAGGATGCCTAATGAAAAAACGAATTTGGATTTCAGTTTCTTTAATAGTGGCTATTCTCATAAATATTGTTTTTTCTTATTTTCTAATTAATAATCAAGCTTTTAAAATGCTTTATCAAAAATATGCTGATTTACCTAAGTCAGATATGCAGATAGGTGAGGTAACGATTGATCAACCCTATTTTCAAACGCATCAGTTAGAACTTACCGACTTGGTCGCCCCTTACCAACTTATTATTAAAAATGAAGGTAAGTACTATCATGCTTATCAATCTCAAGTTCTTCAAGAAGTTCATAAACTAACTGATGAGCCCATCACTGTGCTAGTGGATAATCAACCACAAATTGATCCGATTCAATTGGATGAGATCATGGGCGAAGATCATATCCAATTTATCTATTTGACAAAAATTTCGCTACTTTTATTAGAAGATATGGTCGAAATACCAGAGGGTGCATCTACTCAATTCAAGGTCAACCGTGTCATCCTTCCCGTTGAAAAGCCAGGAAAAGTTTATTTTGTAGATTCTGTCAATAAATCCTTCTTGGAAGGGAGAATTAGACGATCGATAGATATTGAGCAATTGTTTGCCGCTATTGCTACAGGATCTGCTGATCGAATTGAAATGGCTGAATATGAGATTAATCGAGACACAGTGTATCTGCCTAAAGAATCCTTAGCTTCTCCAAGTCAAGTGTATTCTCTTGAAAAAGTACCTGAAAATTATTTTATTGATCCAGTATTTGAAGGAGCTAACTTTGATATTACTCAACCCGACTTAAATAATGTGCGTTCTTATCATACTTATAATAGTAGTTTGATGATTGATGATGACACCAATATTATGACTGTAAACCATCATAATAATCAAATTAACGGTCTTTTAAGGAGTGAAGAGGATTTAGTAACGCAAAAGGATTTAGTAACGCAAAAGGATTTATTGCAAAAAGGCTTAGAATTAGCTGAGCGGTTTAATTATTGGGGGGAAGATGTAAGAGTCTTTTCTGAGCAAAATAACCAGTTGATTTTGCGTCGCTTTTTAGCAGGGATGCCTATCTTTTCAGATCCTACTTTACCGGATTATGGAGCAAGCAAATTGAGATTCACTTCGCAACGCAGTCAATTAAAATTAGAAAAGTTACAAATGTCTTTAGTGATTTTAGGTGTAAACATTTCAGATTTATCTTCACCTCAGCTTGTTGAATCAGGAGCAGAAATTGCTGAGCTTTTAGAAGAACAGAATCTCAAATTCTCAAAATTTAATCAAATTATTTTAGGCTTCGAATGGCAAAAAGATATGGAAAACTTCAAGAAAGTGAATTTGGTACCAAAGTGGTTTTTTGTAGTAGGGACTCAAGTCTATTCGATTGATCAATTAAAAGATGGCAGTCTACGCATTATGCTGCAGCAAAGAGACGCCAGGACCAATGCTTAGCTGACTGAGGATAGAAGGGAGAAAAAATGGATTTCAAAAGGATACAAATTATATTGCTTGTTTTCTTTGTAATTTTTGATATGTTTTTAGCCTATCTCCTAGTAGAGCGCGGAGCATTTGGTCTCAACTTTCAAGACCCGACAGCTCAAATTAATCCCGTTCAGGAAATGAAAGATCGGGGAATTAAATTCAAGGATGCTGTTGAATTGAACGATAATGCTCCTGAATTGGCAGTGTTAAAAAACACCCCTAACAATGAATTGTGGAGTAAAAGACAACAATTACAAAATCAAATTGTTTCACTTGATCCAGATGGCGTCTTGGTTAGTGAATTCTCAAGTCCGGTCGAATTAGACATTTCTCTTGGAGAGGAAACATACAGTTTAACTAATGAAGATTTTGCATGGATTCATGAAAACATCTTAAAAGACCCTACTTACTTTATTAATGGAGAATTTTATTTAAATCATTGGTATTCTCCGCAAGAGCGAATGATTATCATTCGGATGGTGACTAAAAAAGGGGGAAGTTTAGAAGATTCTTCCATGAAATCGGCAGTACCAATTTCTGATGGAACAGCAGAGATTCGTATTTTATTAGATGAAAATTATGACATGATTTCTTATATGCAGACCTATCAAGAGCCTTTTGTACGTTTAGAAGATCAAAGACAATTAATCTCAACCAATGAGGTAATTGCTGTTGTAGAAAACCGAATTGATACCACCTTGCCCAACGATGCTGAAATAGTTTCAATGACTTTAGGCTATTTTCGTTCAGTTGAAACCAAGCAATTTAATTTATATTTACCCGCTTGGGAATTAATCTACTATCGTAAAGAGAGTGGTCAGACGATCTCAGTATTAGTGGATGCTATTAAGGGTAATGTTGTTAACAAAAAACCCAAAAATTAAAAGATAACTTTTTAAAAATTAGTAGTGAAAGAGTAAAGGTGTGAGATATGAAGACTTATTTTTGTTTGCAGACATTACGAAAACACATAATTTATAGCATCATTCTTTCTGTTTTTCTAATTGGAGGAGTTTTGCATCATACAGTAATTGCTCAAGAAAATGCCTATGAAGTCAAAGAACAAAGCATTGAAGCGACAATAGATGCTAAAGGTAGGACCCAAGTACGTCTATATTATCAAATCCAGGCTGAGTATCTGAATCAATTAGAATTAAGTATTCCTACTGAAAATCAGAATTTATCGTCTTATCGAATGGGAATGATCGAAAAAGATCAATCCATTAATTATCTTGCTGAAACTTCTAGTGGAGTAGCAGGAAGCTATCAAATGACTCAAACCCCACAAGAAGCAAGGCTGATTATAAGCTATCCGGTTGTCAATGATACAGTGGAGTATATTATTGAATATGATTTGGAGCAATCAGTGACTAACTACCAAGATGGTGCTTATTTTGAAGGAAGCTGGATTCCTTTAGTCGATACAGCCAAAGAAAGAAAAAGCCAACTGAAGTTGATGATGTCTTTTGCTGGCTTGATTGAGGAGGAAGCACTTTCTTATTGGTTACAAGGAGGAAAAGTAGAAAACAGCGAAATGCTTAATCAAGAAGGTCAAACCACTTTTACTTTGAATCTTTTCATCAATCACCCTACAGAGAATAATGACCTTCTTTCTCTTCATATGTTTTTCCCTAAATCGGTTACTCCCAATAATACCAATATAATCGATATTAAAGGGAAACAATCGATTGAAATTAGAGAAGCTCAAATTCAAAAAGATATCGCTGATCAAGTTAAACAAAAGGAGTATCAATTATTATTAAGAACCTTCTTAGCCATTCTTATTCCTCTTATTGCGACCCTCTTTCTTTATCGTAGCTACCAATTAAATAAAAAGAACGACACAATTCCCATGGTTGAGAAGACTAGATTAGGAATGATACCTGAACCGATGGATGTTTGTTTGATTAATGCGGTTGTTTATGATCAAGCCCCTGGGTCTAATGAGTTAGCGGCTAGTCTGTTAGAATTAGGAAGAAAAGGGTATTTGAAGATTCTTCCGGTTAGAATGAAAAATAGGAGTCACAGTCGAATAAGAAGCGGTTACACTCTGGCTTTTCAATTGTTAGAAGACCGATCAAGATACACCCACCTTCCGAGCCATGAACGCTATGCATTAGAGTTAATTAGCTTAAGTATGAAGGAAGGAGCAGTCATAACTTTAGAAGAAATTATTGTAAAAATTCGCCAACAAAAACAAATAAAGAAGAAATATCAAGATTTGTGGAAAAAATATACTGATGCCATTGAAGTGAAAAGTGTTTCAGCGGATCATTTAAAAAATAAACACAAAAATTTTTCACCTCTTTTAGCCATTGCCAGTAATGTTTTGACAGTCCTCTTTGCTATAGGAATTTCTTACGACATGTTTAATCAGCAAAGAAGTCAATGGTTAGTTTGGATTTTATTAGCGCTTGCAAGTATGCTCATTATTCAATTGGTCTTTCTTTTCTTATTAAGCAAGCAAAAAAAACATCAAAAATCAAATAATCAACAAAGACTCGTTTGGAATTTATTTAAGCAAGACTTACGTAACATCAATCAAATTGATTTAAGGCGATTTTCAACTATTGATCAGTGGGAGAAAATAGTGATCTATGCTGTCTGTTTAGATGAAACAACAACCATTCAACAAGCCTTTACCCATCACTTTGATATGGCAGACTTAGAGAAAGTTAGTAGAAGTCAAAATGCTGATTTTTATCGTGTCCGAGGGTCCGTTGCGAATATATTACAACCAGCTATTAAAGAATGGATTGAATTAATTGATCCTAAAGGCAACTGGTTACGTCGCTTTTCAGAAGGTGACTAGTAAAAGGGGAGGTATTTTAATGTTTAAGCATTTCCTTCAAAAAATCTTGGTTTTTGTAGTCACACCGTTTTGTATTTTCGCTTGTCCATTAAACCCAATAATAAGTGCACAAGAAGATGATTTTTCAATTACTGAGCAATTCATTAATGCCAAGGTAATGGAAGATGGAAGCGTTGAATTTACAGATTATCAATATTATGATGCAAATTTTATGAACGGTGTCTTATTTGATTTAGATCATGAGGGCTATCAACTTTCAAACTTTTCGGTTGGCGTTAGTGAGGATAGAGAAAGCTCTATTGAGATTTTAGACATAGCAGACAATGAAAATAAAGGGACCTATCAAATGCATGAAGAAAACGGTAGACTTACAAGTAAGATCTTTTATCCCTTAGAAAAAGAAGGCAGGTATTTTGTTTTTCAATATACCCTCGAACAATTAGTCACCAATTATCAGGACACTGCAGAGTTCCTTAGAAAATTTGGGCGCTCAGATTTTACAACAGATGTTCAAATTCGCATTGAACTGCCACAAAAAGCTGAAACTAAAGAAGAGGTTCGTGCATGGGGTTATGGGGCTCCTCAAGGGGAAGTGAAAATTGTTGAAGAAGACCAAAAAACAGTTGTCTATCTAGACGTTCCTCAGCGCACTGCCAGTCAGTTTGTTGAAGGACAGATTGTGTTTCCTAAGGAGTGGACCTCCCTTAACTCGAATAAGATCGATGAAAAGCGATTAGACCAACTCTTAGCAGCTGCCCAAGCTCAAGTCGAAAAAGATGCTCAAAATGTAAATCAAATGAAAATGATTGCCTATATAATGGCTATACTTGGGTCAGTCGGACCGCCTTTATTGCTTTTAATTAGTTTAATGAAATATCGTCATCAATCGAAGCAGTTAAATCCTCACCCCGTTTATGTACCAGATTATTTTTATGATCTACCTGAAGCTACCACACCTGGTCAGATGGCAACTAAATATCTTCGTGAATGGCCAAATGAAGATGACTTTGTTGCGACCCTTTTACACTTAGTTCAAAAAGGTTGGTTGAAAATAGAGGCCCTACCAGGTAAGAAACAGTCTGCTGAGACTGTAAAGATTATTCCTCTTTACTGGGGTCCGGATTATCCTGAGGGTATATTAGAGCATGAGAAATTTGTTTGGGATTACTTTACTCAAGCAAATGAAGGAGCGGGTGTTACTTTAGCACAATTAGACCAGTTAGCTGAAGATAATCCTTCATTTCGTAAGAAACAATATCGTTATTGGTTACGATTTAAAAATAAATTAGCAGTAGAAGGTGAACAATTTTTAGGCCAAGCCTTAGCTGAAACACGAAAGATTGAAATGGCCAATAATACAGCTCTTATTTTAATAATTGGTGGAATTATTATTAATTTACTCTTTCTATATAGTTTGGATATCGCTCGGTTATTACCAATGAAACTAATCGGGGTGATTATCGGAATTGGAACAGTCTTATCAGTTGGACTATACATCTATATGCGAATAATCATGAAAAAACGACCACTTATGACCACCGAACAACAAGAAATGAGGGATAAATGGCGTGCTTTCAGCAAGATGTTAAAAGATATTGGGCGTTTTAATGTTAGAGAAATTGCCTCTTTACCTCTTTGGGAAGAATATTTGGTCTTTGCAACTAGTTTAGGAGTAGCGGACAGGGTTGTTAAAGCGATTGAAATGGAGTTTAAGCCGAGTGAAATTCATGCCCAAGAGCACAGGCCCTATACATTGGCGCACCCATACCTCTATGGGTCTTTATTCCGTAATCAAGTGACTCAAACTATTCATTCTGTTTCCCCTCAAACAACAGCTCAAGGTGGTTTTGCAGGGAATAATAAGGGTGGATTCGGAGGTGGTTTCTCTGGCGGATCGATGGGTGGCTCCGGCGGTGGAACTTTCTCTGGAGGATTTTAGGTAAGTGTGTAGAACGGAACAGGAGTGAACGCAAATGAAAGAAGCAAAGTTAAAATTTGAGCAACAATTATATACCAACTATCAAAGTCAAACGGCTAAAGAAAAGATAGAAGATATTTCAGCTCAACGGACTGATTTAAGCTTCTCAATTTTAGCAAGTGGCTCAACTGGCAATTGCACTTATATTGAATCGGGCCAAAAAAGATTTCTAGTTGATGCAGGCTTAAGTGGGAAAAAAATTGAGGCTTTATTTAAACAAATCGATCGAGACCTTAATCTAATCGATGCTATCTTCGTCACTCATGAGCACAAAGATCATATTCATGGGGTGGGAGTTCTTTCTCGACGGTACAATCTTCCTATATATGCTAATAGAGAAACTTGGAAGGCCATGGATCGAATGATTGGTGAGATTGCTCCAGAAAACAAACAGTATATTGAACCGGAGACCATGTTACAATTGGGTGATATTGATATTGTGAGTTATAATGTGAGTCACGATGCAGCCCAACCACAGTTTTATGCCTTTCAAAAAGGCAATAAACAATTTGTAATGTTGACGGATACAGGTTATGTTTCCGATCGATTGCGCAGTCAACTTAGGAATGCGGATGCCTATTTAATAGAGGCTAATCATGAAATTGAACTTTTGAGATATGGTCCTTATCCTTGGTCTGTAAAACAACGTATTCTTAGTGATAAAGGTCATTTATCTAATCAAGATGGAGCACTAGCTATCCGAGACTTAATGGGATCCAAAACCAAAGATATCTACCTCGGACATTTAAGTCAGGATAATAATACCAAAGAATTAGCCATGTTAACGATGGAAGACACTTTACAAGCTTATGATGTGGATACTGTAAGGGATTTAAAACTTCATATGACAGATCCAATTAAGGCCACACCTATTAAAAAAATATAAACAGATCTCAAATTTCTACAATTCACTTTAAAATTAACGATGATAATTCATACTTTCTTAAAAAAACAGTGTTATAGTTCATTCTGTAAGTATAATAGAAAGGACGTATAGTAAAATGAGAGAAGAATATAATCAAAATGATGGCACAAAACGTTGGCGTAAAATATTTGTGGGTCTTTCAGGCATGACTCTATCATTATTATTGGCAGGTAGTTTGAGTTTTAATAATGATTTTTCGGCCTTTTCACAAGAACCCTCTCAGGTGGAAAGCACCATTAAAACTGCCGACTCTGTTCAACTACCAGAAAATGAACAGAATATGGTAGACACAGTGGATCAGGCAAGTGAGGCAGTGGTGTCCATTGCAAACATGCAAAAAAGTTATCAAGGATTAGATCCTTTTTGGGAATATCAATATAACCAATACTTCATACCAGATGAAGAAGATCAAGATTTGCAAGTGATTGGAGAAGGGTCAGGAGTTGTCTATCGCATAGATGGCGATAAAGCATACATTGTTACCAATCATCATGTAATTGAAGGAGCAGATGCTTTAGAAGTTCGTTTAAAAAATGGTGAAACTGTCAAAGCAGAAATTATTGGAAGTGATGCCTTAAGTGATTTAGCTGTAATAACAATTGATGCTTCTGCAGCAAGTAAATCCTTAGAATTTGCTGATTCTGATAATGTTCAAGTTGGACAAGTCGCTATTGCAATTGGTTCACCCTTAGGTAGTGAGTTTGCAACATCAGTAACTAAAGGGATTGTTTCTGGTTTAGATCGATCTGTGCCAGTGGATTTAAATGGCGATGGTGTACCAGACTGGGATATGAGTTTACTGCAAACGGATGCGGCCATCAACCCTGGTAATTCAGGAGGAGCCCTTTTAAATTCTGCCGGCCAATTAATTGGAATTAATTCAAGCAAACTATCAGCGACCGATGTCGAAGGAATGGGCTTTGCCATTCCATCTTCAGATGTAGTGGATATTATTGGCCAACTTGAGAAAAACGGCGAAGTCGTTAGACCTGTATTGGGCATCCGTTATACTAGCTTGAGATTAGTCCATCCAGATTATCGCACCCAAGTAATGGGCTTGAATGATGAAGATGTAAAGGGGGCCTTTATCCGTGAAGTAGAACCTGAAGGGTCTGCTGCTAAAGCTGGTCTTAAAGAGTACGACTTGATACGTGCTATTGATGGCAAGGAAATAGAGACGATTAATGACTTGAAAAAATTCCTTTATGAATATAAAGTTGGCGATAAAGTGAAATTATCTATCCGCCGTGCTAAAGAAGACATGGAGATAGAAATCACTTTAGAAGCAGCGGTTGAAAACCCGACAGAAATTCAGCCTTTCCCATCCGAAGAAGAGTCTGAAGAATCGAATAGTGCAGTTCCTTACTAGTTTATCCACAAACATACAGGCTTATCCACAGCATTTAAAATAAACTGTGGATAAGTCTTTGTTTTATTAACAGTTATCCACCTAATGAAAGGAGTAAGGAATGATACGTGTTGATATAATCTGTGTGGGCAAAGTCAAAGAAAAATACATTAAAGCAGGAATGTCTGAATATCTCAAAAGATTGTCAGCTTATGCAAAGGTTTCAATTCATGAAGTAGCCGATGAATCAACTAAAGAGCAAATGACTGACACGGAGGTTGAACAGCTTTTAGAACAAGAGGCTGAGCGCATAGAGAAGAAATTAAATAAACAAAGTAAAGTTTTTGTTTTAGCTATTGAGGGAGACTTAATATCATCAGAGGATTTAGCTGAATCAATCAATCAATTTGCTACTTATGGACACTCGCACATTAGTTTTATTATTGGCGGGTCTTTAGGATTGGCTGAACGATTAAAAAAAACAAGTGATAAAGCTATCTCATTTGGTAGAATAACGCTTCCTCATCAGTTGATACGACTAGTTTTAATTGAACAAATCTATCGAGCTTTCCGCATTTTAAACAATCATGCCTATCATAAATAAGTACAAAAAACCTCAGATGGCTAGTTTCCATCTGAGGTTGAATGTATTAAAGCCGATTTTGATAGACTGTTTTAGCCAATTCTAAAAGATAAAACTCCGCACCTTCCACACTTGGGTGAATAGCGTCTTCTCGAAAATATTCCGGATGACCTGTTGAGATAGCTCGCCAATCAACTAAATGAACATTAGAGTATTTTTGAGTAAGTGTTTGAATCACTTGATCAATTTGATCTAAAAATTCGATGTCAGAGTTTGAGTTAACTAAGTATATTTCTCGCTCACCAGCCATCTTTATCAATTTTTCAACGGCCGGAACATCCAAACCCCCGTTAGTTCCTAAGTTAACGACTAAGTTTTCCTTCACTAAACCCTGGTCTATAAGCGCTTGGAATTTATCGTAAGATGTCCAAATGTTTAAACTAACATAACCAAATGCATTAGCCTGATCAAAAAATGTGTTAATATTAGCTCCAATAAATTGAGCCACTGAATCACCGAATAATGTGACTGGAAGGTCATTAGCATAGAGTATTTCTTGCGGGCTGAGGATAGTTGCCAGCTTAGGAAATTGCTGTTGAATTTCTTCGAATCTTTGTCTTTTTTCTTGAGAAAGACTGGCAATCTGATTTAAGATAGAGTCTTTTTGGATAGATTGTATGACTTTATCCGCTAGTGTTGTTTGGTTGATGGAATATGAAAAATTACTAGCTGCTAGTTGATCAAAATCATTTAAACGTTTTTGAGATTTTTTAAATGACTGATCCACTTTATAATAAGGACTAAATGGATTGGGATTGGTAGCGTAGATTCCATATTGGAGATCAAATAAAGCTAGTGGTATATGATTATCACTTCGAAGCAGGCCAATCAAACTAGAAATTATTAAAAAAAGATAGCTTGTTGCAAAGGCAAAATCTTTTTTGTTGCTATTTGGGAAATGTAAATATCTTTTAACCCAGTAGAGCTTCCTTCTTAGGCTGATTTTGTTTGAGAAGAGTATATGGAAACGATTAGACTCAAAAATATAATAAAAAATAGAAGAAAAAAGGATAATTGAGCATAGGCCGATTAATTTTAAAATATTCATGTGATTAGCAAATAAACGTTGAAAACTAAAAGTGACAACTAATAAAGGATAATAGCAAAGATATATACTATAAGATCTTCTACCTAACCAAGTGAAAATTTTGTTACCTAATAACTTTTCAAAAACGATGAATTTCTGCCCAGCACCTAAAATAAATAGGGCAGTAAATAAATTAGAATAAGGAAGTCCTAATAAATAGCCTGCTGCTTCTTGATCGGATTGAGAAAGAAACTGAATAAGCAATAGAATTAGAGCTATTATCACGATAAAGAAGTAATGGATCCTTAATTGTCGTCTTTGAAGTTCTTCAACTGTTTCTTGGATTACTAGAATAAGGTAATAAGTCGCTATCCCTATCGCAAAAGAAGCATACCGCGTTTGAAAACTATAATAAATGTTTGAGGGATCCTTTTGATAGGAATAACCATTTGCAGTTAAGAAAGTACATAGACTAAAGATAAAGAGCCAAAATAGGCCTAAATAGATAGCAGGTAATTTTATTTTTTTGCTCAAGAAGACTAAGAGTCCAGTTATTAAAAAGGATTGGAGATAAACGGCTACATACCATAAGTGTGTTAAATAAGAAGTTACAGCCATATCCGTAAAGTAAGAGCGACCGTTTAGAATTTGAAAGTAATTATTGGCAAAAAGGAGACTAGCAAACAGTTCATTGCGCATAGACTTAAGTATGAGAGGGTTAAAAATTTGAAGGAAAAATAAAATTAATATAATTAACCACATCATCGGAAAGAACAAGCGTTGGACTGTTTTTTTGAAAAGAAAGAATAATGATTGCCAAGACTCTACCCTTTTATCTTGGTAAAGTTTTATGGTTAAAAAATAACCTCCTAAAACGAGAAAAAGATTGACTGCCAAAAATCCACCGGGGAAAATAGTTGGCCATAAATGATAGAGAATAATAAAAAGAATTGCAATTCCTTTAATACCATCAAACGATTTAATTCTAGCCATAATAACCCTCCTTTATTGATTTGTTGAAATAATTCTAGCATAAAAATTTGAAAGAAAGGTGAAATTTTACAAACAGATTACATAAAACGTCCTAATATGTTTGAGAGGTTACAGATCCAAATCAATTCTTTGATTTGACTGTTCAAAGCTTGTTTAAGAAAAGTAGTTGATTTAAACTACAATTACTTAAGAAAATAAACTATTGAGGTGTATATAAATGAAATTTAATAAGAAAGTGAGTTTAGGTGCTTCTCTAATGCTGATGCTTACGCCTGTGGCGATTACATCTGCTCAGAATTGGAATGCGCGCACGGTTGAAGAAATAAGTGCTGAACTAATGGTAGATGAAGATAATCAAATGACTTACATTGTTAAATATGGAGACACCCTTGGAGCAATTGCTGAAGCGATGGATATTGATTTAGCTTTTCTTGCTGAAGCTAACCAAATTGAAAATGTTAACCTTATTTACCCAAAAACAAAACTAGTCGCTCAATATGATATTAATCATAAAGCTGAAAAGTTAAACGTTGAAACATCCGCTGGGGAAACATTTGAAATGGACATTCCAGTCAGTCTAACTCCAGAAGTTGAAACTGAAGATCAAGCAGTTGTTCTTGAAGAAGAAGTTGTAGTTGAAGAGATCATTTTAAATGTCAGTGAAGCAGATGATTTTGATGTGGAAGAAGAGTTAGCAATAGCTGAAGAAACAGTCCAATTAGAAGAAGTTGCTGAATCATCTGAAGAGTTATTAAACGAGCTCCCTCTAGTAGAAGAAGTCTTAACTGACGAGGTCGTGGACAGGACTATTGAGGAAGTTTCAACTACTGGAGAAGTTACAGTAAACCCTGTAAGTGAAGAGGAAGTTATTGAAGCTGAAGAGCTTGAAGTTGAGACAACACAATCTAGTGCTGTTGAAATAGAAAGTGTTATTGAGGAAGTTGAACAACCACTAGCGTCAGAAGAGTTGACAAAAACAACAACAGCTATTCAAGAGGTCACTGAAGAAGTAGTAATAGTAGAAGAAGTGCCTGTTACTGAGAAAGTTGTAGAGGAAGTCATTGAAGAAGTAAGTAATGATTATACGACACCATCGACCTTAGCTGGTGTATCACAATCAGCGGCTAATTATGGTAGTCGAATTGCTAATCAATATGGAGTTGCTGCATACGGGCTAAGACCTGGAGATAGCGGAGACCATGGTAAAGGATTAGCTGTTGACTTTATGGTGCCCGTAGGTTCAGCATTAGGCGACCAAATCGCTGCAGATGCAGTAGCTAATATGGGTAATAGTAATATCGCTTATGTTATCTGGAAACAACAAATCTATGGCCATTGGACAGGCGGCCAATGGCAACAAATGGAAGATCGTGGTAGTGTGACACAAAACCATTATGACCACGTACATGTCTCATTTAATAACTAATTGATAATTAAAGTTCTCGCTATAATTAATGGTGAGAACTTTTTATTTTAAAAACAATTTAGGCAGTTTGACAAGCGCTTACAATGTTGTTATAATAAATAGATGATAAAATAAATTCTAGAAGGGAGGACAAAATATGCGAAAAATTTATATACAAGAATTACAAGGTTTGTTTAAAAAAATTAACCAAATGTTTGATTTAACGCAAAGTATTTTTGATAACACCCATCAAGCAGTTATTGCCTCAGATAATGAGCTTGCAGTTTCAACGCTTGAAATGAATGAGAAAATTAATGAATTATCTGTTGAATTAGAAAAAGATGCCTATCTTATAGTCGCTTTACAGCAACCCGTTGCAGCAGATCTTCGTTACATATTTGCATTGCTAAATACTAGTGTTGAACTGAAGCGTATTGCAGAACATACTACTACAATTGCTAAACGTATCAAGCGAAATAAGCCTGATTTTTCAAATTATCAAGACGTGATGATTATTGTGAATCAAATGGTAGAACGTTTACAGTTAATGTTTGAACCATTAGCAGGTATCATCGAAAATGGTGATATTCAAGAGGCTAGTCAGATTGCCCTTATGGATAGCCAAATTGACAAACAGTATGATCTTGTTTTTGAAGAAGTTACTTTAAGAATGGCTACCAACGAAGATTGTATTCCAGCAGGAATCTTTACGATTGATTTAGTATCTAGTTTAGAACGTATAGGTGATTATATTACCAATATCTGTGAACATGTTTTATATTTAGAAACCGGTTCAACTGTATACTTAAATTAATTATTTTTACTTAGAGCAGAAAGATTCAGTAGGTCTCAAAAGACCTACTGTTTTTTTGATTATGTCTAATTAGGTGAGCAGAACTAGGTCCGTGTGATAAAATAAGAATAGGAGGAGGGATTTTATGAAGCTTTATATGAAACAAAAAATGTGGTCATTTAAACAAGATTTTGATATTTATGATCAAAATAAAAGCCCAATATATCGAGTAGATAGTAAATTAATTTCAATCGGTCGAAAAACAAAAATTCTTGATGTTCAATCAGGAAAAGTTTTATGTGAAGTTAATCAAAAAGTTTTATCACTTTTACCGACAGTCGATGTCATCCAAGAGGGTAAATTCTTTTGTCGAATTCATAAAAAATTTACCTTCTTTAAGCCTCAGTATGTGGTAAAAGGGGTAGATTGGGTAGTTGATGGCAGTATTTTTCAACATGATTACATGATTAAAGACTCTAAAAGACAGCCAATAGCTCGTATAAAGAAAAAGTTTCTTTCTTGGTCAGATACCTTTGAAATGGACATCCTAGCTGAAAGTGTAGATACAGTTTTGGTTTTAGCAACTATTTTAGCCATCGATTTAGCAATGGACTTAGATTCTAATTAATAAAAACTGCCTGCTCACTCCATTTATAAAGTGAATAGGCAGTTTAATTATTGCTTAAGTATTGTTAGCTATTTTTCTTTCAATTTTAAAAGCGTTCATCATTTCATTACTTGCATCGTCAATTGGAACTTTTTCCTTTAGTTTTCCTTGCACGATGATTCGGTTAACAAAATCCTGAGTACAAGTAACCAAGGTAACAATTGGTTCAGATGAAGGGTTTAGCACTTCAACGGCTGAAGGGTCTACTACTAAAATGGAAGAAATCTCATAAACATAGATATTATCTAAATCAGTCATATAAATTTTCTGTCCTTTTTTTGCGTCTTTAAGTGGAGAAAAAAGTAAAGATTGATCATACATGTGATGGCTAGCTAGGGCATAATTGGATTCACCCATTTTTTGATCAGCCGAGAGCGTTCCTGCTCCGAAGAACATGCCTTCATTAGATGTTCCTTTATTAATTGGTAAGTTAATCTTTAATTCAGGGATTGAAATTCCGCCAATAACGGGTAGGTCCTTAGGATTCACACTACTAGAAATAACGGTAAAAGGATCTACTTGTTGAATATCCTCGAAGTCAAAAGTGACATCTTTTTGTTGGTTAGCTAGAATTTGATCACGAGTCATATTAGAAATTTGAATATCATTGGTTTTATTTTGAATGAGGTAGTTCTTTAAGGGGTTCACTAATAAAAGCCCTAGTGCCACAATAATTAATAGAACACCGATAAGAGTTGAAAAAGAAAAACGACGTTTTCTTTTTTGGTGCATCCGGCTACGCGAAGGGCCAGGGTTAGGTTTACGATTCATTATTTATTCCTCCAATACTATCAACAAAGTAATTAAACTTATTTTAACATTTTTGAATGTCAAATAAAATAAAACAGCTCAAATAACACACTTAATTCATAATTTTCGAATTAAAATCATAATAGCATATTTTTTTACAAGAATACCAATACAAGATGCATTTTTGGTGGAAAAGTTATAAAATAAGAAACAGAAAGTTTAGAGGTGACTTATGGAGAAGACAAAACGATTTTTTAAAGAGATTTTTTCTTGGTTAATATATATGGCTATTTGGTTAGCTGTATTATTTACCTTTTATCATTATGTTGCACAACCCTTTTCGGTAGATGGTTCCTCAATGGAACATACTTTGGAAGATGGCGAAAAGGTTTGGATGTGGAAACTATCAGATATCGAGCGTTTTGATGTTGTGATTTTCCCTCAACCTAATCCACTACCCGGTAAAGAACCCAAGCTTTATGTGAAGCGTGTGATTGGAGTTCCTGGCGATAAAATTGCTTATCAAGATGATCAGCTGATAATTAATGGACAGAGGGTGGATGAATTTTACTTAGATGAAAAGGCGCAAGAGTATCAAGCGAATGGTGGTGGAAACTTTACCGAAGATTTTGAAATGTATAAATATACAGGTGAAGATGTAGTTCCTGAAGGCAAGTTTTTTGTAATGGGGGATAATCGGCAAAATTCTGTTGATGGACGAACTTTTGGCTTGATAGACTCTGATTCGGTAATTGGTAAAGCTACTTTTATTTATTGGCCACTAAAGAATTTTGGTAAATTGCCTGATTACGATCTCAATTCTCAAGGTGATGCTATTGTTTTAGAATAACTTAGGCTTGTTTTTATTCCTTGATTCTTTATAATAAGAAGTGAAAATAGACTAGTAATTTGTAGATGGTCCCCAGCAAGAGGCAGAGGATGGAAGTGTCTCCCCACTCAGCAAATGAACCTACTATCTTATTGAAATCAGGTGGCTCCTTTATCGCCTTGAGTGGGCATTTTTAAGATGCAAATAAGGTGGTACCGCGGAGACTGACTGTGCTTCGTCCTTGATAGGATGAAGGCAGTTATTTTTTATTTATAGGAGGAAAATAATGGTTACTCGTAAAGAAGATTTTTCGAAATGGTATTTACAAACAATTCAACAAGCAGATTTAATGGATTATTCACCAGTCAGAGGCTGTATAATCTTTAAACCAAATGGTTATGAAATCTGGGAACATATTCAAGAATATTTTAATAAGCGTTTAAAAGAAGAAGGTATTCGCAATGCCTACTTCCCAATGCTTATTCCTGAGTCTTTCTTTACTCGTGAAAAAGATCATATTGAAGGATTTAGTCCAGAACTGCCATGGGTAACTGAAGCAGCTGGTGAAGTTTTGGAAGAAAGATTGGCCTTAAGACCGACTTCAGAAACCATGATAGGCGATGCGTTTTCTAATTGGATTAATTCCTACCGTGATTTACCTTATGAAATTAATCAGTGGGCCAATGTTTTCCGTTGGGAAAAACGCACTTTGCCTTTTTTAAGAACTTCTGAGTTTTTATGGCAGGAAGGACATACTGCTCATGCTGATGAGGAAGATGCTCGTCATAGAACCATGCGTATGCTAGAAATCTATGCTGAATTATTAGAAGAATTATTAGCAGTACCGGTCTTCAAAGGTGAGAAGACTCCTTCGGAGCGCTTTGCCGGAGCGGTGCAAACATTTTCAGTTGAAGCCATGATGCAAGATGGTAAAGCTGTGCAAGCAGGAACTTCTCATTATATGGGAACTAAATTTGCAGAAGCTTTTAATATTCGTTATTTAAATAAAGATAATGAGCACGTTTATGCCCATACCACTTCTTGGGGTGTTTCGACCCGCTTAATCGGTTCAATGATTATGACCCACTCAGATGATCAAGGATTGGTTCTACCACCAGCCATAGCTCCTCAGCAGGTTGTTTTCATTCCCGTTGGACCTAAGAAAAAATTAGACCAAGTGCTTGAAAAAGTAAAAGACTTAGACGCTCAATTAAAAGCAGCAGGTGTTAGAACTTATATTGATGATTCAGATAACTCAGCAGGTTATAAGTTTAATGAGTGGGAGTTGCGTGGAGCGGCTATTCGTATAGAAGTGGGTCCAAGAGACATTGAAAATAATCAAGTGATTATGAAAGCCAGAGATGAAGATGAAAAAAATGCCATCTCAATGGATGGCTTGGCTGAACAAATTCATCAAGCTTTAGCCTTAATGCAAAATCGTCTTTTAGAAAAAGCTCGCCAACGCAATCAGGCCAATATGTATACTCATATTGATACTCTAGATGAATTGATTGACCATATTGAAAATAAAAAGGCAGCCAATGAAACCCCAGGTTGGGTATTAGTTGGCTGGGATGGTAGTGAGGAATCAGAAGCTAAGATTAAGGAATTAACAGGCTTTACAACACGTAATTTACCGTTTGAAAATTATTTTGCAGGTGAAAATGCTCTGGTTAAGAAAGATAAATGCCTTGTATCTGGGAAGCCAGCTAAAGAAACAGTTTGGATTGCAAGAGCGTATTAAAAAATAACCAATAGGTTGAAAGGAGACCATGATGAGAAGTTTAGCATTAGATACCTCATCCGATGTTTTATCTCTAGCTCTTTTTGAAGAGGATCAATTGATCATCGAAGTCAATTCGAATGTCTCCAAGCAACACGGGGCCTTTCTTCTACCCTTGGTGGAACAGCTATTACTTGCTGTTAAGTGGGAGAGGGAAACCATTGACCAAATTTGGTTAGGGAGAGGTCCTGGTTCATATACAGGCTTGAGGATTGGAGCAACAATGGCGAAGGTTTGGACTTCCACCAAAAAAAGTCATTTAGAGAGTTTTTCCAGTCTAGCGATTATGGCAGGTCAAGTGGCCGATGATGGTGGGAAATCTTGGATTATTCCTATTATGGATGCGCGAAGAGGGACAGCCTACACAGCGGCCTATCACTGGCAAGATGGTTTATTGAAAAATAAAATTAAAGATGATCATGTTGACTGGCAAGATTGGATTCAAGAGAAACTCTTGCCACAATTTAACGAGACAGACCTTAAGCAGTTAATATTCCTGAGTGCCCATGAAAATAATCTTACTAATTTTGTTAAAGAAAGTCTTTCTCAGCAAAGTATTCAGCATCGATTTGTAACAGGTCAATATGCTTGGCCAAAGGTTGGTAAAGTGCCTTACATTGAACGAAAGCATGTTGAAGATGTAGATATTTTTGAGCCTTTCTATGCACATTTGACTTTAGCAGAACAAGAATGGGCAGCCAAACAAACTAATCAAATCCAAGAAAAGAATGAAAGTTATGTTGAGCAAACTAATGAAACGAGTATTTAATCCTTTTAAAGAGGAAACTAAAGTAAGACATAAAGCAATGACTCAAATTAGCCCTTATATTGATTCTTTAGCGCTAATAAGGCAAAAAAAACAAAAAAACATCCAATGCAGAGTAAGATTAGCCAAAAAGACTGACTTACAAGCTTTAGTGCAGTTAGAGCAAAAAGGTTACGCAGGTTATATTGCTTGGGATTTATCTGATTTTGAAAGGGATTGGCATAAAAATCCACAGATTTTATACTTAGTTATTGAAGCAAAAGACTTAGCAACTGATAAGTCAAAAATTATTGGAATGATTACGGGTAGGTGTTTAATTAATAATACCCATATTAGCCAATTAGTCATTGATCCTGAGTGGCAATCACACGGTTTGGGTTCTTATTTATTAAAGATTTGGCTTCAAATCAGTCGTGAATTGGATAGAAAGTCGGTAACTTTAGAAGTAAGAGAAAGCAATACGCATGCCCAAAAAATCTATTATCAACAAGGCTTTGTCCTTGAGAACAAAAAACCTTTCTACTATGAAGATAATGGCGAAACGGCTCTCTTTCTCCGCTGTCATTTGTAAGGAGATAAAGAAATGATGCTTAAAGAAATCGCAAAAGCAGATAAAGAACCTGCTTTACTTCAGCAAATCTTAGCCATTGCTCAAAGTTTTAATTGGTCAGCGGATGCCACCATTCAAGAATGGCAGAGTCCTTATGCTAGATTATGGATTTGGACCGACGCCCAAGAGTTAGTGGCTTGTTGTGGCGGACAAGTCCTTTTTGAAGAAGCAAACATACATTATTTTTGGGTTGGTCCTCTATACAGAGGCAAAGGGAGGGGAAAAGCTTTTTTAAGAGCTCTTCTAGATCAATTTCAAGAAAATAAAGTAGAAAAAGTTAACTTGGAAGTTCGAGTCAGTAATCAGGTGGCTATTGCCGTATATCAAGCAGTGGGATTTAAGATAATTGATGAACGGCCTAACTATTATCATGATCCGGTTGAAGATGGCTGGGTTATGCAGTTAACATTTGAGTAGGAGGAATAGCCAATGCAAGAAGAAAATTTAATATTAGCCATTGAATCGTCTTGTGATGAGACGAGTGTAGCCTTGATAGAAAATGGCTGTCATATTAAAGCGAATATTGTTGCCTCCCAGGTAAAGAGTCATATGCGATTTGGCGGTGTTGTCCCTGAGGTAGCTAGTCGTCACCATGTCGAACAAATCAGTCAAGTTTTGAAGTTAGCATTAGAAGAAGCCCAACTAGAATCGATTGATCAGGTAGATGCGATCGCAGTGACCCAAGGTCCTGGGCTAGTTGGCCCTCTATTAATTGGAGTTACTGCAGCTAAGACATTGTCCTATTTATATAAAAAGCCTTTAATTGCTGTCAACCATTTAGCTGGACATATTTATGCCAGCCGCTTTATTAAAAACTTAGAGTTTCCATTAATGGCTTTAATTGTCAGTGGTGGACATACTGAGTTGGTGGTTATGAAGTCGGCGAATAATTATCAAGTCATTGGTGAAACGCAAGATGATGCGGTAGGAGAGGCTTATGATAAGGTAGGCCGCTTGCTAGACTTACCTTATCCAGCAGGTAAGTATCTTGATCAAATGGCTAAAGAAGGAAACCCAGAAATTTATTCAATCCCTCGTGCCATGTTAAATGAGAATAACTTAGATTTTTCATTTTCAGGTATGAAGAGTGCGGTGATGAACCTGGTTCACAACGCTAACCAAAGAGGAGAAAGCATCCAGCCAGTTGATTTAGCAGCGAGTTTTCAACGTGCCTGTGTGGATGTTTTAACGGGAAAAGTTAGCAAGGCTTTGGAAAATCGTCCAGAGATTAAGCAATTTGTTTTAGCCGGCGGAGTAGCCGCCAATAGTGAATTGAGAGCAAGCATACAAAGCCTGTTCGAAGCTCACTACCCTAATGTAGAACTTTTAATTCCACCTTTAGCATTATGCGGAGATAATGCAGCCATGATTGGAGCAGCTGCCTATCCAAAGTTATTAAAGGAAGAATATACGGATTTAGCAGCCAATGCCAGACCAGCTATGACTCTATAAAGAACACACACACTGAAATTTTCAGTGTGTGTGTTTAAATTTATTTTAAATCGGGGTATTTTTCAAGATAGTCTTCAATAGCCAGACTGTATTCTTCCCATTGTGTAACTAACTGATTACTAGTTTCTTGCTTTTCTTTTATTTTCTGATCAATAGCAATTAATGCTTGATGATCGTTAGCATTTGCTGCTTCAAGCATCATTTCTTTATCTTTTTCGATCATTTCTTCAAGAGCTTCGTTATCAGTCCAAGCTTCGTCTGCTAATTTCTGTAGTCTTCTTAGTTCACTTTTTATTTTTTTATTTTCTTCATAAGACAGCTGACCAGCAGAGATAAGTTCTTCTTTTTGTCCATTCTTATTTTCCTCAGCTGCTTCAAAGGCTTCAATTTCTTCTTTTTTAGCTAAATAGTAATCATAATCGCCAAGATAAAGCTGGCTCTTGTCAGCAGCTATTTCTAAAACATGAGTAGCAATCCGATTAATAAAGTAACGATCATGAGAAACAAATAGCAGCGTTCCGTTAAAGTTAATGAGTGCTTCTTCTAAGACTTCTTTCGAATCAATATCTAAGTGGTTGGTTGGCTCATCCAACAATAGGGTATTATCGTGATCAGCCGCTAAAAGAGCTAAGGCTAAACGAGCTTTTTCACCACCACTGAGCAGACTGACTTTCTTTTCCACCGTTTCTCCACTAAAAAGAAAAGAGCCTAAAATGGAACGGATTTTCCACTCATCTGTTGTATCATGAGCACGCCAAAGGGTCTCGAGTACGGTAACGTCGCCAGACAGATGGTTGACGTTTTGGTCGTAGTAGCCAATTTGGACATTGGTTCCCTTCTTAATTGTACCATCGATAACTGGAAGATAGCCTAAAAGAGTTTTTAGAAGAGTTGTTTTACCAATTCCATTAGGACCAACAATAGCGATAGCATTTTGCTTGGTCAGGTCAAGGTTGATGTTTTGACAAAGAACATCTGTAGGAGAATAACCAATACTCAAATTTTCTGCCTGAATAACTTTTTCACCCGATTCTTTGGCAATTGAAAATTGAATACGAGGAGCCTTAGCATCTTGTTTAGGTGCTTCAATGCGGTCCATCTTTTCTAACTGTTTGCGTCGGCTTTGGGCTCTTTTAGTAGTGGAAGCACGGGCAATGTTTTTTTGGACAAATTCTTCTAAACGATTAATCTCAGCTTGCTGTTTGAGATATTGTTTTTGAGCGTGTTCCATGCGAGCTGCTTTTTCTTGGACATAAAAAGAATAATTACCTTGATAATGATGTAGATGGTGGTCGCGAATTTCATAGATTTGAGTTGCGACTTTATCTAAAAAATAGCGATCGTGAGAAACGATTAAAAGTGCGCCTTGATAGGTGGTTAAAAACTTTTCTAACCAGCTTAAAGTCTGCATGTCTAAATGGTTGGTAGGCTCATCCAGAATTAATAAGTCATAGTCTTGTAATAAGAGTCTGGCTAAGGCGATACGAGTCTTTTGGCCTCCGGATAGACTTTGAATAGGTTGATCATAATCCTCCGGATAAAAACCAAACCCATGAAGAACAGTTCGAATAGTAGATTCGATTTGATAGACATTTTTTGCTTGTAATTCCATTTGAATTTGATCATATTGGGCCAAGGTCTCTTGATATAAAATAGATTGAGTATCACCTTGATCAGCTAGATTCGCTAGTTTGTCAGCAATTTCTTGGGCTTGGTCTCTCATAACTAATTTTTTAGAAAAAAGAGACAGCATTTCATCCCAAACAGTTAAAAGAGAATCTACTGCTATATGTTGTTCTAAGTAACCGATGTTTAGCTTTTTAGCACGACTAAATTGACCATCATTGATGGGTTCATCACCAATGATTTGTTTAATTAGAGTCGACTTACCCGTTCCGTTACGTCCGACCAATGCAATTCGGTCACGTTCTTGAATCGAAAAGTTAACGTCTTCGTATAAAGTCACATCGGCAAAACGACGACTGATATTGTTTGCTTGTAGTAAAATCACGGGCCATCCCCCTTTGTTCAATCACTCCCATTATAGCACGCTTATTAAACTCTCACTAGTTTCGATTCAACTGGCTTTTTAAAAAGTTTGTGAATTTTTAAAAAAAAAGACTCTCTACTGATTGGCATTATCTTCGTTTGATGATATACTAGACTTATCAAATTGTGAGAAAACACACAAACAAGTGAAAGTTAGGATGAACGGAGGAAGTAGAATGGTGAAAGAAATCCCACGAGCGACGGCCAAGCGTTTGCCAATTTATCATCGTTATTTGCGATACTTATACAATGCTGGTAAGACGCGCATTTCATCAACCGAACTCAGTGATGCTGTTAAAGTTGACAGTGCGACCATTCGGCGTGATTTTTCTTATTTTGGAGCCCTTGGGAAAAGAGGCTATGGTTATGATGTGGAATATTTGCTTCAGTTTTTTGGGAAGACACTCAATCAAGATCGTCTAACAACCACTGCCTTGATCGGAGTTGGATCATTAGGGAATGCCTTATTAAACTATAACTTTAGAAAATCTAATAATGTCAGAATTGGTGCCGGTTTTGATGTCAATCCTGATTTGATTGGAACTGTCCATTCGGGCATTCCTATCTATTCGATTGATGAGTTAGAAGAGCAATTAGAAATCCAAGCAATCGATGTGGCTATCTTAACTGTTCCTCAAGAATATGCAGACGAAATAATGGAACGATTAATAGCTGCTGGTATAAAGGGAGTTTTGAACTTTACCCCATTACGTTTTGAAGTACCTGAAAGTGTTCGCGTACAAAATGTTGATTTAACCAATGAACTGCAGACCTTGATTTATTTCATTAACCAAGAAGAAATTGCTGATCAGTTAGCAAGAGAATAGAAAATGATTGGACTTCTTACTATTTATAGTGAGAAGTTTTTTTATGGTTTTAGGAAAAAATAATGAGATTTTTATATCTATTTCTTGCTTTTTAATCAAAGATGGTCTAATATATTAATTGTGATTAGCACTTATATCAACAGAGTGCTAAATAATAAAATTTGGAGGGATTTTCATGTTGAAACCTTTAGCAAAACGTATTGTTCTAAAACCAAAGGAAGTCGAAGAAACAACAGCAAGCGGCTTTGTGTTACCTAGCTCTGCTCAAGAAAAACAACAAATTGGTGAAGTAGTATCGGTTGGTCCTGAAATAGAATCAGAAGACGGAATTAAAGTTGGTGATCAAGTTATCTATAAATCTTATTCAGCGACTGAGATTGAAGACCAAGGTGAAAAATTTATTATTATCGAATTAAAAGAAGCTTTAGCAATTATTGAATAAAAGATATTTAATAAAGAACTCAATAGAAAAAGATATAAAGGAGCGGTATAAATGGCAAAAGAATTGAAATTCTCAGAAGACGCACGTGCAGCTTTATTGCGCGGGGTAGACTTATTAGCAGATACGGTTAAAACAACAATGGGCCCTAAGGGACGTAACGTTGTCTTAGATAAGACTTACGGTTCTCCACTTATTACAAACGACGGGGTAACCATTGCGCGTGAAATAGAATTGGAAGACCGTTATGAAAATATGGGTGCTCAATTAGTGCAAGAAGTAGCTTCAAAAACCAATGATATAGCTGGAGACGGAACAACGACTGCCACTGTTTTAACTCAAGCAATTGCACGTGAAGGAATGAAGAACGTTACAGCAGGTGCTAACCCAGTTGGTATTCGTCGTGGAATTGATAAAGCAACTAAGACAGCTGTAGCAGCTTTAGAAGAATTATCACAACCTGTATCTTCTAAAGAAGCGATTGCACAAGTAGCAGCTGTATCATCAGGAGACCAAAAGGTTGGCGAATTGATTGCTGATGCTATGGAAAAAGTCGGCAACGATGGTGTAATCACTATTGAAGATTCTCAAACCATTGAGACTGAATTATCAGTTGTAGAAGGTATGCAATTCGATCGTGGTTACTTATCACAATATATGGTAACCGATAATGAAAAAATGATTTCAGATTTAGAAAATCCATATATCTTAATTACAGACCGCAAGATTTCTAACATTCAAGATGCGCTTCCAGTATTAGAAGCAGTAATGCAATCTGGCCGTCCGTTATTGATTATTGCTGAAGATGTTGAAGGGGAAGCTTTACCAACTTTAGTTTTAAATAAATTACGCGGAACTTTAAATGTAGCTGCAGTTAAAGCACCAGGATTTGGAGACCGTCGTAAAGCGATGTTAGAAGATGTTGCGATTCTTACTGGAGCTACTGTAATTTCTGAAGAATTAGGCTTTGAATTAAAAGATGCAACCATCGACCACTTAGGTTCAGCTGGAAAAGTGACTGTGACTAAAGATGACACAACGATTGTTGAAGGTGCTGGTTCATCCGAAGCTATTAAAGAACGTGTAGCTTTAATTCGTCACCAAGCAGAAGAAACTACTTCAAGCTATGACAAAGAAAAATTACAAGAACGTTTAGCCAAATTAGCTGGTGGTGTAGCAGTCATTAAAGTCGGAGCAGCAACTGAAACCGAACAAAAAGAAGTTAAATTACGTATTGAAGACGCATTAAATGCCACTCGCGCTGCTGTTGAAGAGGGAATCGTAGCGGGTGGAGGAGCAGCTTACTTAATCATTAAAGATCAAGTAGCTGCCACAGAAACAGAAACTGATGATGAAGCAACTGGGGTGAAGATTGTGGTTCGTGCTTTAGAAGAACCTGTTCGTCAAATTGCTGAAAATGCAGGTCGTGAAGGCTCAGTGATCGTCAATAAAATTATTTCTTCAAAAGAAGGAACAGGCTATAATGCAACAACGGATCAGTTTGAAGATATGATTCAATCTGGTATTGTTGATCCAACTAAGGTAACTCGTTCAGCCTTACAAAATGCTGCATCAGTAGCAGCTTTATTATTAACAACTGAAGCTGTCGTAGCTGAAATTCCTAAAGACGAACCTGAAATGCCTGCCCAACCAGGTATGGGTATGATGTAAGTCAATTAAATAAATTGATTAGGCAAACGATTTAAGGTGGTTTTAACCTTAAATTGTTTGCTCTTTTTATTTTCCTGACTATAATTAGATAGTTTTAATGAAATTTGTCCTTAAACACATTGAAAGTGCCTAATAATATCGGTAAAATGATAGAGATAATATGGCTATCAAAATTAGGACGTACTAGAGAAAGATAATGTTCTATATAGCTAATAGATTATAGTGAGGAATGAAAGCATGTTAAGAAACCAAGAGATGTTATCACTTCGTTTCGTTCAATGGGTAGAAAACCTACCTTTTGCCCACAAACGATTGATATGGGCAGTCAGTGACCTTTTAGCTTTTTGTCTAGCAACAATTGTTGCTTTAGTCATTTTTTTAGGTATATTCAAAGTCCCAATGCAGTTTTATGTGGGACATTTATTATTGTCCTTTGGTTTATATTATGCAGTCTCTAAGCATTTTAAAGTCGATTCACGTATAAAGCGCTATGCGACTATGGTCGACTTTTCGCTTTTATTTTTAATTGTTATTTTTGCCAATTTAGTTTCTGGGTTGATTTTATCTATAGTGCTTAAATGGCTCTCTTTTCGCTATTTAATTATAGTAGCAGGTCTAGCAGGAGTTGCAATCAGTGCTTTACGAATATTATGGCAATATATTTATCACACTAAAAACAGAGTCACTAATATCGATAACAAAAATAGAGAAAATATTGTATTAATTGGAGCAGGAGACGGTGGATCACTTTTTATGAATGCTTACCAACGTCATCCAAGAAACGAAAAAGTGGTTGCTATCCTAGATGAAGACCACTCTAAAATTGGTATGAACATAGGAGGCGTCGAGGTAGTAGGGGGCTTAGAACAACTTACGGAATTAACTAAGCAGTACAATATCGTAAAAGCTGTCATTGCTATTCCTTCCCTGAAACCAGAAAAATATGAAGAGATACTTCGTTATTGTAACGAATTAGGTGTGCGCGTCTATAATATGCCAAAAGTTGAAGACGTTTTATTAGGAATCCATCAACCAAAAGAATCCATGCGTGAAATTAAGATTTCAGACCTTTTGGGCCGTCAGGAAATCGAACTAGACGAAATTGCTATGAGAAAGGAATTAGAAGGGAAAACCATTCTAATAACGGGAGCAGGAGGGTCTATCGGATCTGAAATAACCCGTCAAATTTCTAAACATAATCCAGCAAAAGTTATTTTATTAGGGCATGGGGAGAATTCTATCTATCTTATCTATCATGAAATGATTAAAACTTATAACGAACGTATGATTCAATATATTCCGGTTATTGCGGATATCCAAGACTATGACCGTCTATTAGAAATATTTAAAGAATATCAACCTGATATTATCTATCACGCGGCTGCTCACAAACACGTACCTTTAATGGAAGCTAACCCGGTCGAAGCTTATAAAAATAATATTTTGGGCACATACAATGTCGCACGAGCTGTCGATCAAGCTAGAGTGTCTAAAATGGTAATGATATCTACGGATAAAGCGGTCAATCCCCCTAATATTATGGGAGCGACTAAACGAGTAGCTGAGTTAATTATCACTGGCATGAACAAGCAGTCAGCATCCCTTTATTGTGCAGTTCGTTTTGGAAATGTACTGGGCAGTCGAGGCAGTGTTGTTCCTGCTTTTAAAAAGCAAATAGCCGCTGGAGGTCCTGTGTTAGTTACAGATTTTAGAATGATTCGCTATTTTATGACTATTCCAGAAGCCAGCCAATTAGTTGTTTTTGCTGGAACTTTTGCCCAAGATGGTGAAGTTTTTATCCTTGACATGGGGGAACCTGTTAAAATTCTTGATTTAGCCAAGAAAATGATTCTCCTTTCCGGGCATACAGTTGAAGAAATCGGTATTCGAGAGTCAGGTATTCGACCAGGTGAGAAGCTTTATGAAGAATTATTGACCGGATCAGAACTTGTTGAAAATCAATTAAATGATCAAATATTTGTTGGAAAAGTTGTACCAATTCCACTACAAGAGACTTTGGAATTTGTCGAAAGTTTGAAAGAGGCGGTTCATCAGCCTAAAATTATGAAAGAAAAGATAATAAAATTTGCTAATGATAGCACACAATACGGAGGTTAACATGCAACAAGAAGAAATTAGCTTAAAAGATTTATGGAAATTATTTACTAAGCATGCTTTTAAAATATTTAGTTTAATTCTCTTAGGGATCATTTTGGCGATTGCTTTTATGATTTTATTTGTAACACCTAATTACCGCTCAACGGCTCAGCTTTTAGTGAATCAATCAGAAGAGCGAATGGGACAATCGCCTATCCAATACAGTGAATTACAAGCTAACTCACAGTTGATTAATACTTACCGCGATATTATCACGGGTGACAGTGTTCTTAATCGAGTGAGCGATGATGCCAATAAGGCTTATTCGGTAGGAGATTTAAAAGATGCTATTACGGTGGAACAATCACCAAACTCACAAGCTTTTTATGTTTCCGTTCAGCTTGAGTCTCCTCAAGCTGCTCAAAATGTTCTTTATAATGTGATTACAGTTTTTGAAGAAACAGTCAGCGATATTTATGGGGGAGAAGATACCAACATTTTTATTCTTTCTCCAGCTTCTTTTAACCCAAACCGAGTTTCTCCTAGTTTGCCAATTTATTCAATTATTGGGGCCCTAATGGGTCTGGCGATTGCCATCTTAATTATTTTATTATCCGAAATTTCTGACACAACCGTCAAAGATGATGAATTTATGGCAAGTCTAGGAATGAATGATTTAGGACATATTTATCAACTTTCAAATAAAGAAATGAAAAGTTCTCGTATAGCAAGTAGTAAATCACAAAAACGGACTAGAAAGAAGGTTTAGCATGTTTAATACTCGAAAGAAAAAAGAAAGCAAATTATTAAAAGATCAAGAATTTGGAACCTCTTTAATTACTTATACATCTCCTCAATCTATTAATGCGGAGCAATTCCGTGCCATCCGTACGAATATTGAATTTGCTCAAGTCGATCGGAAGCTTAAGAGTTTACTAATTTCTTCTTGTATTCCGGCTGAAGGCAAGTCGACCGTTTCAGCAAACTTAGCGGTTGTTATGGCTCAAACAGAGAAAAAGGTTTTGATTGTTGATGCGGATATGCGTAAGCCAACCCTTCATCGAACTTTTAGAATCGATAATAAAGAAGGACTGTCAACCTTAATTGCCAATCCTGAGGTCAAATTTAATCAGGTAGTTCAACATAATCCCGAAACAGGTCTTTACTTATTGCCGTGTGGACCTATTCCGCCGAACCCTTCAGAATTACTCGGTTCAGCTCGTATGACATCCATTATGCATGAGTTGAATCAATATTTTGATTTGATAATCTATGATACGCCACCTATTACTGCTGTGGCTGATCCACAAATTTTAGCAACACGTGTGGATGGTATTTTGATGGTATTACGTTATGGCTATGTTCGTCGTGAGGAAGTACGCCAAGCGAAAGAAATCTTAGATAATGTCAATGCGAATATTTTAGGATATGTTATGAATGGTGTTCCGCGTGAAGAAGGATCAGGCTATTATTCATATTATGGTTATGGTTACGGTCATGATTCCGAAAAAGATAGCAAGGGTGAGTAATAAAAATGATTGTTGATTTACATTCACATCTTATACCCGGAGTAGACGATGGGGCGCAAACGCTAGAAGATTCTATTCACCTAGCTAAAATGGGTCAAGAAGAAGGGGTCCAACATATTGTTTTAACCCCCCACCATCGTAATGGTCAATTTATTAATCATAAAGAGGATGTTATAAAATTTACGGACAAATTATCTGCTGATTACGAAAGAGCTGGCCTACAAGTTAAAGTGTATCCCGGTCAAGAAATACGCTTAACCAAGCAATTTATGGAAGATTATTATAATGGTGATTTATTATCTCTAGATGGATCGGATAAATATTATTTGATTGAATTTCCAACTGTTAAAGTCCCAGAATTTGCGCCTAAAATGTTATTGCAGTTAATTGATATGGGAATAACACCTTTAATTGCGCATCCAGAAAGAAATCATCAATTAGCTGAAAATTATGAGGATTTATATGACTTAATTCAGATGGGATGTTTATCACAAATCACTTCTTCTTCTTATGTGGGCTTATATGGTGAAAAATTTCAAAAAACAGCAAGAGAAATGCTTGAACTTAATTTAGCACATGTTATTGCTTCTGACGTCCACCATGTGGATTTTCGACCATTTAATATGAAGGCTGCATTTAATCAACTAGAACAAGATTTTGGTCAGGCAAAGGTCGACTACTTCTTACAAAATGCTCGGGATATCTTTAACGGAGATCCCATTCATAAGTTAGAAGCTAAACACTCAAAATCAATAAGAAAAAAGAAAAAAAGATTCTTTGGACTCTTTTAAAAAACTTGATTGTCGTTTAGTAGCGACAATCAAGTTTTTTTATTTTCTAACTAAAAAGTTTATGCCTATTTATAGGCTGAAATCTACAAAGCGATTAAAAGAGTAGATAGAAGGAGGGTTATGAGGGCGATTGCTATTAAAAGATAAAGCTTGGTATCGAATGGATAAGGGATAGATAAAAGATAAGTTACGATCAGTATTTAATTGATAGTAGAAGAAGCCGTATTTGATAACCGTTTGTCGATTAGTATGATCTTCGAGTGTATTAAAATAGGAGCAATAGCGTAAATTGAGCCAAAGAAGGCTATCTAAACAACTATTAAAAGGTATGAAGAGGTGTTGGTCTTGGAGTATATTGTGTGAAATTTGTTCTAAGGATTGGTTGGAGTACCAAAAATCTCCGTTGCTATCAATGATTAGAGTATTAACATTGATATGGGCTGAACTTAAGTCGCATAAGAGTATGGGGATAATTGAATAATGAGATGGGAGGTAATGAGCTTTACTTAGCGCTTGATGAAGAAATGCAAAATAATGACGATGACACGGAGCAACTTTAATACTTATCTTAAAATTTAACGACAAGAATATCACCACCAAAAAATATTTATCAAACAAGTTGAAAATACCATATAGTAATTCTTATTTCAATAGAAAGGCGAACCAAAATAGCCACTTATATAAAATTTTATATAGCATAAGGATTCATATAAAAAAATAATAAATTGAATAGATAATCTTACTGTCGTGTTAATAATTAATGACAAAAGTATGAATCTAAAATGATTTCCGCTAGAATAACTTTGCCTGCTTATTGGGTCATGTTATACTATAGTTACTAAACAAAACTATTAAAAAAGGGGGTTCTCATAGATGAAGAAAACAATTCAACAGCTGATCAATAAATCGGCTATTTGCTTGTCTGTTATCACTTTAATGGGCTTGACTCAAGCATCAGCCAATACCACCCATGTGGTCGAAAAAGGCGATACGATTTATAGCATAGCTCGTAAATATGGTTTGTCTGAACAAGACTTAATGGCTTTAAATGGCTTATCAAGTACAACTATCGATATAGGTGCTCAATTGATTGTGAGTATGGATGGAGGAGACAAAAGTAGTAATCAAGAGGAGGCAGGTTATTATGTCGTAAAAAAAGGGGATACCCTCTATTCCATTGCAAATAAATTCGGTTTATCCGTCGATCAATTACGATCTTTTAATGGTCTCACAGGTAACTATATAGATGTAGGTGATCGTTTAGCTTTAAATGGTTCAAATACAACAGATCAACCAAGTCAGCCACCGGTAGTGAAAGAAGATCCAGCCACTTATGTGGTTCAAAAAGGCGACAGTCTTTATAAAATTGCTAATGCCCACGGCTTAACAGTTAGTCAGTTAAAGGCTATGAACGGGCTGTCCTCCGACTTTATTGATGTAGGGGACTTATTAGCAGTAGCTGATGGAGGAACTACTTCTGTAACACCTGGGGGGGCTAATCAAGGATCCAACAATCAAGGTTCGTATGTTGTTAATAAAGGTGATAGCCTTTATACCATTGCTTTAAGATATGGTGTGACTGTTAATCAGTTAGTGGCATGGAACGGCTTAGTTTCAGATTTAATCTATCCGGGAGATAAACTAGCAGTAACATCTAACGGATCAACTGATCTTACAAATCCCAACCGTCCAAATCAACCGTCTTACTCATCCAATGCTTACACGGTTGTGTCGGGGGACAACTTTGATACTATTGCTCAAGCCTATGGTATGACTGGCCGTCAACTGATGGCTTTTAATGGTCGAACAGATACCATGATCTACCCTGGTGAAGTGATTTATTTACCAAGCTCAGGCTCCAATTATGTACCAAGTCAAACTAACACAACTTCTAATAACTCAACAGGTAATCAATTAACCACCACGCCAGATACATCCAGTGATTCTCAACCACAAAGCGATGGGCTAGGTATTAATAATGAAAAACCAAAGACTCTTAAAAAGGAGCCGCGCGAAGTGAATATTCGCAAACCTAAAACTTTACAAAAAGATGAAGATAAACTCACTGATCCGAGAACCAAGGCGCTAGATCCTGAAAGTATTGACTTGCCGACTCATGAAGTGACTGAAGGGGAAAAATTGGCTGATATTGCAAAGGCTAATGACATTAATGAAAATGATTTACGCCAATGGAACGGCCTCTTAAATGATGCGATTGAAGTAGGAGATATTCTTTACTTGAAGGATCCAAGCCAAGCGATTACAGTCTTTAAACAAGCTCGCCCATTAGAAGAAATTTATCCAATTAAGCATACTTTAATGGAAGACGAAAGAATTCAAGACTTATTAGAGGTTTACCCAGTAACAGAAGCTCAAATTATTGAATGGAGCGAATTAGAAGAAGGTAAAGAAATTGAGCAAGGAACAGAATTAACCCTTTCCCATCCTGAAAAGGCACCGAGTATTTATAAGGTGACTGAAGAAGATTCCTTAGAAAGTATAGCGAATCAATTCGAAGTTTCGGTTGAAGCGCTTCGTGAATGGAACGGTTTACTTGACAACGTGGTCTATATTGGTGAAGAAATTGCTGTCACTAATCCATGGGTAGACTACCATCAAGTAGCTCCTGGCGAGACACTCGAAGTTTTAGCAGACAAGTATGAAGTAAGTATTGACCAATTGAGACAGTGGAACGATTTACCAGCTGAATCAATGGTTGTAAATGGCGTGTTAATTGTATCGAATCCGAAAGCTTTTGAATTAGAAGATGAAGATAAGGATAGCGACGCTGAGAGTACTGAAGAAACAAGTGCTGAATAAAAAAAGATAAAGACAAAAACATCGCAAGCCTTGGCTGCGATGTTTCAGACTGAAGACAAACCCTTTGTGAGTTAATCTCAAATAAAGGGGTTGTCTTT
>NZ_JBNUPF010000022.1:0-37824 GCF_050409565.1 Facklamia sp. P12955 | reverse complement strand
TGAAGTAACCAGTCGGTTACCTCACCTACTCATCAACCCTATTTGACAAAGAGCCAAGCTATGGCCATATTACAAAAGTAGTCCACCATGAAAATATAACGGATGAAACTAATTTATTAAAGGCTGGACAGAGAGATTTAGCGGATGCACTTGGTATTACAACTACAATAACTCTTTCAGCAGCAGACCTTTCAAGGGCGGGATATAAAGTCTCGCCTTTTTCAGTTGGAACATATATACCTGTAAAAGTATCAAATCTATCTATAGATAAGAAGATGCTTATTAAATCTATTTTTATAGATCTTTTAAGTCCTGAAAGTAACAGCATCACAATCGGTAGTTCAGAAAGGTCCTTTACACAGGAACAGATTAATACCAAAGAAACAATCAAAACTGTAAATAGAAATTTAGAGGAAAGCATCAAGGCTGCTAGTGTAGTGGCAACAGTTCGTGCTGTAAGAGAGGCAAACTCCAATATTAATCAGTCTGCAGAACAAATTAGAAGTGAAGTATCAGATGCCTACTATAACAAGGAAAAGGCTGATGAATTATTAGAGTCTATTAGAACAATTATCACGCAGACTGCAAGTGGAATAGAACTAACCTTCAATCAATATAAATCAGAGCAAGCAAAAATTAATGGTGATACATCAAACAGATTTGCTGAAATTACGAAATATATCAGATTTGTTGATGGAGATATCTTGCTGGGTGAAGAAGGCAATCCACTGACACTAAGAATTGAAAATGACAGAATCAATTTTATGGAAAATGGTGCAAGTAGTGCCTACTGGCAGAATAGAAAATTTTATGCAGTGGATGGAGAGTTTATTAACAGCTTAAAGCTTGGAAAATTTGCTTTTATTCCAAGAACAACTGGCAATTTAAGTTTTATAAAGGTGGTGGATTAGATGGCAAGTAGTGGATCCTTTAGTACAAGTAAATATGCTGTACGTTACTTAACCTTTAACTGGAGTGTAGCAAGTCAATCAATAGACAGTAATAAAACAGTTATTAATTGGAATATTAAAGGTGCTGGTGGTGACACATATTCTTGGTATATGGCAGGTAACTTTAAAGTAGTTATTAACGGTTCAGTTGTATATAGTTCATCATCTAGAATTAAACTTTTTAATGGAACTACTGTTGCAGGTGGCTCATTTACAATCAGCCACAATTCAGATGGTTCTAAAAGCTTTAGCGCAAGTGCTGAGGCAGGAATTTATACTTTTGCAGTTAACTGTTCAGGTAGTGGTTCTTGGTCACTACCTACTATTGAAAGGGCAACTCAACCTTCGGTCAGTAAAACAAGTGCTACTTATGGAGATAAGATTGTTATTAACCTTCCAAGAGCATCAAGCAGTTTCACTCATACAATCCAAGCAGGTGTTGATGGAAAGCTTTATTTTACAAATATTGCTACGGGTGTAGGGACTTCATATACATGGACGATTCCAAAAGACTGGGCTAAGTATCTACCAACTAAATCTCACAAAATAAGAGTTAGAGCAATAACCTATTCTGGAAGTACACAAATAGGAACTAAGGAAGCCAGTTCAATAAGTGTTTCACCTACATCAGATATGAAACCTGTAATATCAATTTCTCTTTCTGATGATATGAAATATAAGGATAAATACGGTGGTTTTGTAAAAGGACAGTCAAAGATTAGAGCAAAAGTAACTGAAAAGTTATATGCCGGAACGACTATAAGTTCTAGGTCACTTTCCTTAAATGGTGTTAATTATCAGACTTCAGAACAGGTATCTGAAGTGATTATAAGTATTTCACAGACTGTAAGTGCATTAGTAACAGATGCACGTGGTCTTACTGGATCTGCAAGTGTAAAGCCAACTGTTTATGATTGGTATATTCCTAAGATAGGAACCTTTCGTGCTGAAAGATGTAACTCAAGTGGTAGCAGTGATGAAGTAGGTAATTATATTAGGCTTGATTACTCTGTGGAAGTAGCACCTGTTAATAACAAAAACTCTAAGTCTTTGAAGTATGGATATAAGAAACAGTCAGATACTTCATGGACAATAAAGGATATTTCACTAAGTAGCTATTCAAAATCTGGAAATGTGGAGACACCTGCAAGTGGAGAGTATTCCTGGGATTTAAAGATTGACTTAAAGGATGACTTTACAACAGCTTCTTTGTATTTAAAAGTTGGTACTGCCTATGTGCTTATGGATTTTCATAAATCTGGAAGAGGTATAGCTATTGGTAAGGTTTCAGAGCGAGAGAAGATGTTTGAAATTGCCAGAGATTTTGAAGTAAAGTTGAAAGGTGAAAATATAGAAACTTATATTAAAAACCAAATACTAAAGTCTTATCCTGTAGGAAGTATTTTCCTTATGACTAGTAATATTAATCCTTCAAGCTTTATTGGCGGAACCTGGAGCAGATTTGCTAAAGGAAGAACTTTAATAGGAGTTGATGAAAATGATGCTGACTTTAAGAGTTCCAAAAAGACTGGGGGAAGTAAAGATTTACCATTACCTTTAGTTGGTGATATGGGCTATGGAACTGGAAAGGGATATTTTTTGAATACAACTACAATGACAAAGTATGGTATCACAGGTAGAGGATGGGATATTCAAGCTAGTAATGAAATTAAGCCTAATGTGCGAAAACCTAGCAATTACAATAAATTAGAGCCATACATTACAACATATATTTGGGAAAGGATTAGTTAGTAGCAGCTAGAAATAGCTGTTTTTTTATTACAAAGGAGGAATTTAATATGAAGGAATTTTGGAGTACGATCCAGCTTACTTTTACTGGAATTGGGGCATGGCTTGGATATTTTTTAGGAGGGTGCGATGGACTTATCATTACACTTCTTTTATTTGTAGTCATCGATTACATCACAGGAATAATGTGTGCGATAGCAGATAAGAAGTTATCTAGTTCTGTAGGGTTTAAAGGCATCTGTAGAAAGGTGCTTATTTTTATGCTCGTAGGTATCGCCAACATTATTGATGTTCAGATTATCAAGTCTGGAAGTGTGCTAAGAACGGCAGTTGTTTTCTTTTACCTTTCAAATGAAGGACTTTCATTAATAGAAAATGCTGCACATCTTGGACTACCTGTACCTGACAAATTAAAAGCAGTTTTAGAACAGTTACATGATAAGGAAAGAGGAGGAAAAGAACATGAGTAACAGTAGTTTAGTAAATATAACAATGCTTAGTCCAAATCATAGTGGACACAGAAATCAGCCGATTACAAAAATAGCAATCCACCATACAGCAGGTGCAATTAGTGCAGCTACTATTGGTAACATTTTTAAGCCTACATCAAGGCAGGCATCTTGCAATTATGGAATAGGAAATGATAAAAAGATTGTATTATGTGTTGATGAGAGTAATCGCTCTTGGTGTACATCAAGTTCTTGGTGCGACAATAGAGCGGTTACCATTGAAGTATCAAATTCAGCAAATGGCGGTAACTGGCCAGTAAGCGATAGAATTCTTGCCACGCTGATTGACTTAGTTACAGATATCTGTAAGAGAAATGGAATCAAGAATTGTACCTATACTGGTGGAAAAGATGGGGTTCTGCAAAAGCATGAATGGTATGCCAACACCAATTGCCCTGGACCATATCTTGGTAGCAAGTTTTCATATATAGCAAGTGAAGTAAATAAGAAACTTGTTGGTGGTAGTTCAAATAAACCAAGCACAGGTATTTCTTCTTTATACAGATTAAGAAAGTCATGGGCTGATGCAAAGAGCCAAAAGGGTGCATTTAGAAATCTAGATAATGCTAAAAAGTGTGCCAATGAAAATAATGGATATTCTGTTTATGATGCAAATGGAAATGTTGTCTATCCAGTAACAACATCTTCTTCAAAAAGCATAGACACTCTAGCAAGAGAGGTGCTTAATGGAAACTGGGGTAATGGAGGGGATAGAGTAAATCGTCTAAGAGCGGCAGGTTATGATTACAATGCTGTTCAAAATAGGGTGAATGAACTCTTATCAGGAATTGCAAGCAAGCCTAGTGGTAAGTCAATTGATACTTTGGCACGTGAGGTTATCCGAGGTGATTGGGGTAACGGACAAGATAGAAAAAACAGACTTGAAAGAGCTGGATATGATTACAACGCAGTACAAAAACGAGTCAACGAAATTTTATAACTAGAAAAAATTAGCCTGAGGGTTATTCCTTAACTGGAATAATCTTCAGGCTTTTTTTATTTTGGCCGGAAAAATATCTTTGAAACTCCCTTAGGTAGTTAGGAGGGAGAAGCTTTATGAATTTAGAAGAAAAGGAAAAGATAAAGAAACTTAGAGAAGAAGGTCTAGGATATAAGAAAATTTCAAATGAGCTTGGAATAAGTGTAAACACTATCAAGTCATTTTGTAGGAACAATAACTTAGCTGGAACTTTTACTCCTAAGAAATGTTGTTGCGAAGAGTGTGGAAAAGAAATCATTCAAAAAGAGCACACCAAGAAAAAAATCTTCTGCAGTGAAAGTTGTAAAAGATCTTGGTGGAACAAAAATAGGATAAAGCTAGATAAGACAAAACTTGAGGAATATACCTGTCTTAATTGCCATAAATCATTTAAGGCTTATCCTCATGAAAATAGAAAATACTGCTGTCATACCTGCTATATAGAGGATAGGTTTAGAGGCGGTGATGGTGATGAATAAAGAGGAACACTCTGAAATGATGTATCAATTATCTATCTCCAGTGCTGTAAAAATGCTCAAAAATCACATTATAAATAAGGAAGAATTCGAAGAAATGAATTGTATCCTACTGGAAAAATATCATCCATTTATAGGGGAGCTTTTCTCACTGAATGACTTGATATATTAAGCGTTTAGAGTGATGTATATACACTGACAAAGGAGGTAGACCAATGAAACAAGTACAAAAAATCGATGTGAAAAAGCCACTCATCGAAAAAAGAAAAAAGGTTGCTGCCTATGCCAGAGTATCTATGGAAACTGATAGACTTAAGCATTCCTTATCTGCACAGGTAAGTTATTACAGCAAACTAATTCAAAATAACCCTAAATGGGAATTTAAAGGTGTTTATTCTGATTATGGCATATCAGGAACAAGTACAACTAAAAGACCAGGCTTTATGGAAATGATTGAAGAGTGTGAAAAAGGAAATATTGATATTATCCTCACTAAGTCCATCAAGCGTTTTGCAAGAAACACAGTTGACCTATTGGAAGTAGTAAGACGCCTTAAATCAAAAAGCATTGAAGTTAGATTTGAAAATGAAAACATCAATTCCTTAAGTGGTGATGGAGAGCTGATGCTTTCCATCCTAGCTTCATTTGCACAGGAAGAATCAAGATCCATTTCAGAAAATGTGAAATGGGGTACGGTAAAAAGATTTAAGCAAGGAATACCAAATGGCAGATTTAATATATTCGGGTATGTTTGGGAAGGAGATAAACTCGTAATTGTTGAGGAAGAGGCGGAGATTGTAAGAAGAATATATTCAGAATATCTTTCTGGAAAATCAAGGATGCAGATTGAGAAGATGTTTGCTAAAGAAGGTATAACAACTAGGCGAGGCTATAGCTGGGTAGACTCTAACATAAAAGTAATCTTAAGAAACATCACTTACACAGGAAACCTGCTATTCCAAAAAGAATATGTAGTTGATCCAATTACTAAAAAGCGAAAGCTTAATAGGGGTGAACTACCTCAATATTATGTAGAAAATACACATGAGGCAATTATTCCAAAAGAAACCTACGACAAAGTGCAGGTTGAAATGGAAAGAAGAAGGGCTGCTGGGGCAATTGGTAACCCTGCAATACCAACAACGGAAATGACTGGAAAAATACGATGCCCACACTGTGGTAAGAATTTTCAAAGTAGCGTTAGAAATTTAGTTAATGGAAAAAATAAGTATTGGGTTTGTGCTACAAGAAAAGCAGGACATGGTAATCCCTGCCATACCGGGGATATAAACGATAGGCTAATAAAAGAAATTATCTGTGAAGTATTAGAAATAGAAGAATATGATCCTGAGATTTTTACTAAAGAGATAGATCATATTGATGTGATTAAAAAAGAAAAATTTATATTCTACCTTAAAGATGGAAGAATAGTTGAAAAACTATATAGAAAGATAGATAGAAAGAAATATTTTACTGAAGAGGTTAGAGCAAAAATATCTGAGCAAAGAAAAAATAAACATAAGTATCACAGGAAAAATCCAGCCACACCTTTTACAGGACTCATTGAATGTGATAGGTGTGGTAATTCATTTAATTCCTTAAAATCAACACTTAAGACGGGAGAGAAAATAACATACCTTTCCTGCAGAACAAAAAGAAGTGAATGTCCACATAACTCAATTCAAGAAGGAACGCTTAAAAAACTATTATGCGAGGTGCTAGAACTTGATGAGTTTGATGAGAAGGTAATGGATGAAAAAATTGAAAAGATATACATTGCTGATAACAAAGTAAGGTTTAAGTTCAAAGATGACCATGAGGATATAAGAGAATATCTTGAGAAGAAACGTGGTACTCCTTGGACTAAGGAAAGGCATGAAAAACAGATCCTTAAAATGCATGAATACTGGAAAGATGAAGAACACAGAAAAGAAGCAAGCGAGAGAATGAAGAAAATAAGGAGTGAGAAAAAATGGTCAATAAGAAAGTAACCACAATACCTGCAACCATTAGTAAATTTAATCTGGCTCCAATTAATGAGGTGAAGAAGCGAAGAGTTGCAGGACATGCCAGAGTATCAACGGATAGCGAAGAACAGCAAACTTCCTATGAGGCACAGGTTGACTACTATACAAATTACATCAAAAGTAGAGAGGATTGGGAGTTCGTACAAGTTTACACTGATGATGGAATATCAGCTACCAACACCAAAAAGCGTGATGGTTTTAAGCGAATGGTAAAAGATGCTCTTGACGGGAAGATTGACCTTATTGTTACAAAGTCAGTTAGTCGATTTGCCAGAAATACCGTAGATAGTTTATCTACCATCAGAAAGTTAAAGGAACATGGAACGGAAGTATTCTTTGAAAAAGAAAACATCTGGACTTTTGATAGTAAGGGAGAACTGCTGATTACAATCATGTCCAGTCTAGCTCAAGAAGAGTCCAGATCCATTTCAGAAAACTGCACATGGGGCCAAAGAAAAAGATTTGCTGATGGTAAGGTGACAGTTCCTTTTGAGCGATTTCTAGGCTATGACAGGGGAGAAGATGGAAACCTAGTTGTTAATCCTGAGCAAGCAAAAGTTGTAAAAAAGATTTATAGACTTTTCCTTCAAGGATATTCACCTTTTGGAATTGCAAAAGAGCTGACTGGTGAGGGAATATTAACACCCGGTGGGAAAAAGAAATGGTCGGCAAGAACAGTTACAGCAATTCTTAGTAATGAGAAATATAAAGGTGATGCACTCCTTCAAAAGTCATTTACAGTTGATTTTTTAACCAAGGAAAAGAAAAAGAACGAGGGTGAAACACCTCAATATTATGTAACCGGGAACCACGAGGCTATTATTCCACCAAGTACATTTGATAGGGTGCAGAGGTTACTAGAGCAAAGAAAAGCTGGAAAGAATCGAATTTCAAGCGTCAGCATTTACTCTAGTAAGATTATATGTGGAGATTGTGGATCCTGGTACGGTTCAAAAACGTGGCATTCAACAAGTAAGTACCGTCAGAAGATTTGGCAATGTAATCATAAGTTTGAAGAAAAATGTACTACTCCACATTTGACTGAAGAAGAAATTCAAAAACTATTTTTAGAAGCAGTAAATAAGCTAGTTGAAAATAAGAAGGAAATCATCAGCAACCATAAGGAAATGGCAAATATAATCTTTGATACCTCAACGCTTGAGGAAGAAAAGCTAGAACTTGAAGAAGAACTTAATATTGTAGCTGAACAAGTGAATGAATGCATTAATGAGAATGCTAGAAAAGTTCAAAATCAAGAGGCGTATGAATTAAGCTATACTAGCCTAGTAAATAGGTTTAATGCCTCAAACGCTAGACTTGAAGAAGTTAAACAAATCATCATTGAAAAACAATCTAAGCGTGATGAGGTAGAGGACTTTATAAAGGAACTGGAAAAGCAGGAACTACAGACAACATTCGATAAAAATGTATGGCTTAGCATGGTAAACTACCTTACGGTGCATCATAATGGAAAGATTGAATTTACATTCCTTGATGGCAGCCAGGTAGAATTAAATAGATAAAGATAGAGACAGACACTTCAATAAAATTGGTGAAGTGTCTGTTTGTGCTTTATAATAATAGCTATAGAAGGTATAATATATAATAAATATTTGTACTTTTGGAGATGTAGCAAATGAATAATAGTAAAAATTTTAATCTCTATTTGATGGATGGGGATGTAACAGGAAGAATAAAATGCACTCTGGCAAATTGGACAGGACTTGCTTATAAAATTCCAAGATCATATCTTGATAAGTGTAAAGATAGACAGGACTTAAAGCAGAGTGGAGTTTATTTTCTTTTTGGCAAAAATGATAATGGTGAAGATGAGGTATATATTGGACAAGCCGGTATTCGTAAAAATGGTGAAGGAGTCCTTTTTAGAGTAGCTGAACATTTAAAAGATGAAGCTTATTTTAGTGATGCGGTAATGCTTACTACTCAAAACAACTCATTCGGACCAACAGAGATAAGCTATCTTGAAAATAGGTTTACTAACATGTCTATTTCAACAGCTAGATTTAATGTAAGAAATGGAAATGATCCAAATCCAGGAAATGTGACAGAAGAAAAAGAATCAGAACTAGAAGATTTTGTTGAATACTCAAAAATGGTTCTTGGCGTTTTAGGTTACAAAGTATTTGTTCCTTTAGTTAAATCAACTGTAGAAGATATCGTTGAAGAAAATGAAGAATTAACACTTTATCTTTCAAGAAAAAGCAAAAAATCTAATAGGATAATCGAAGCAAAATGTATGAGGACTAATGAAGGCTTTGTTGTTTTGAAGGATAGTATGATTGAGGAAATTGACTCAAGAGCCATACCTAAAGGAATAAAAGATATTAGAGAAAAATGTAGAGCAACAGATGAAATCATAGATGGAAGGCTTACTAAAAACTATCTTTTCAATAGTCCGTCATATGCTGCTGCATTTGTACTAGGTATGCACACAAACGGTAAAACTGACTGGAAAACTGAAAATGGGTTAACTTTAAAAGAGTTTGAAGAGAAGGTGGATAATATTGAATAAAAAAATTATAGAAGTATCTATGAAATGGATTTTCCCTTCGATTAAAAATAGAAGTGTAGATTTGGAAGATAAGTTGTTTAACTTTAGGCTTGAAAAAGCAAGAGAGCAGTATATACAGGCTTGTAAAAGTGAGCTTGATGAAAAATATTTAGTTGATTGTGTAAATGAATTTCTTGACCAACTAGGGATGATGAAAATAACGAATCCTAAAATAGTACTAAAAAATACTGAATCACATAGAATATCATATAGTAAAATAAGATCAGAATATGGAAATCAGAAAGATGACATTGTATGGATAAAATTATCTGTTTCAGAGAGTGGAATAAAGATGATAAGTGTTATAGGTACTAGTGAAGATATATTTTTTACTAAAAATACTAAGAATAAATCATCTTCCGGTAAAATAAATGAAAAGTTGAAATTAGAGTGGGTGGAAGATTATGTGTACATTTTTCCTCTGTTGAATATTCCTGAGGGATTGTATCGATCGGATATAGAAAGTGGAATTGGAAACTATTTAATTGATAAAGGTTTTCCGATATTAGATTACTATTCTCACAATTATTAGTTAAAAGGAGAGATTCCTGACGGTTGCGATACCGTCTTTTTTTATGCCCAAAATAAAAAGTTTCAGAGTTCAAAGGAAAAGTTTAATTGTATCAAAGACAGTAAGAAACTAGATCCAACCTGTGGGTCTCGTGTCATAATTATGATAACGGCAAATAATAACGATGAATACGGGGTTTCCAGACCCTCGAATAGAAATAGAATAGTAAACTGGGGGAGTAATGGGCTATAAATTAATAGTGGAGAGCATTAAAGATGAAGGCAAGCTACTCCATGACATATGTGATTATATCCAAATAGACAATAAAACAATCGCCTTTGGTAACGATACAAGTCCCTCAAAAACTGATATTAGAATTAATTTTTATGTCAATAAGGATTGGGTCATTAAAATTAATTCAAAAAATGAATTAACTCAAAATGACTTTATTGAACTGATTAAAGTGATTGATAACTATAACAATAGTGCATTTATGTACCAAGTTACCTTCAATCTCCCGATGGAAATTACTTATATGAATTTAACTTGGAAAAAATAGAATTTGTTTCTTGGATTGAAGAATATGTTCCATACGAAATCTGTAACTTCAATGACTATTCAGACAATATAAAATTTGAAGTGTTAAAAAATACTGCCAAATATATGGCAAAAAATTCAAATAAAGATTTGATGAGTAGATGGAGTATGTGGTCAATCATTGAATTACCAGATTGAGAAGAAAAAATTGATGAGAAAGAACAAAATTATCATTTATTAAGAGAATGCTTATTGTCTATAAAACCAATCAAATTTAATTTCTACATTAGATGAGGTAAATCAGAACTGTAGGAATGGAATAAAAGAAGTTCTGCCTCAATTAAGAAAGTGCTCCATACAAGGCGATCTTAATGCAGCAAATATTTTAGTTAATAAGAATGAATTTGTGGGTCTAATTGATTTTAATATGTCTGGAACGGTAGTGAATAATAATAATATTCTTAACGAAACAAGATATGAATTATCTATGTATGATTTTGAGAATCTAACGGCGAAAGAAAGCTTCGAGAAAATGACCGACTATCGTAATGATTTACTGAATCATGTTTTTAAAATTTATGATTTAGATAATATCGAGCAGAGTGTTTGGGATGATTATCGAAGGATTGTAGATTTATTTTTATGGCCGAATGTTGGTTTATGGAATTATTTGATTAAAGAAGATATTCATGTTGATAAAGTTATGGATCTTATAACGTTAATAATCAAGAGTTAGTAAGAAATTTTAGGAGTTTACATCTGGGTTTCGTGTCATAATAATGACACAGGCAAATAGTCAAGTAAATACAAGGGTTTTAGAGCTTCTAACAAAGTTTAAAATCAAAAAAATGAGTTATTGATGTACTATGTAGCAGGGTTTTTCGATAATAAATATTGTAAACAGTACATCATTAGGGAGGTGAATAATTTGATTCATTATATGAACTTACATCCTGAACCTTTTCATAAAATAAAGTATAAGCAAAAAGATATTGAATTGCGATTATTAGATGAAAAAAGGCAAATGATACAAGTTGGAGATTTCATTAAGTTTACAAATACTGAGAATAGTGAATGTAAATTAAGTGCAGTCGTGGTTGCATTACATAAATTTCCATCATTTGATAAGTTGTATGAGTCATTATCTTTATTGCGATGTGGTTATACTATCGACAATATTAATCAAGCTTCATCAGCTGATATGGATGTATACTATCCAAAAGAAAAACAGCAAGAGTATGGTGTAGTTGGTATTGAGATAAGAGTATTATAAATTCGAATTTATAAGGTTAGCAATTCACCTGAATAGATATAAAATTTGTATTTATAAGTGTAGATATTAATATACGATTTAACAGCCGGGTCTTGTGTCATAATTATGACAACGGAAGATAGTAACGATAAACACTAGATTTCAAACCCTCTACTAGAGAAACAAAATATGAAATGAAATACTATTAGATCAATAAATTAATTATTTTGCTCTAAAAAGCATGAAAAAAGATAAATTATAATTTACAGGAGTTTTGATAAATGATAGAAAAAGTTGAATTCACGAATATGTGTATGATATGTGATGGCAGTAAGGTTATTGTCATTGATAGAAAATATGAATCAGGCTATCGAGAGAGTTGAGAAAATGAGAGATGTGTTTAAAGGATATTTGTAGTGGATGATGTTAAAATCTAAGTTATATTTTGCCATAATAAGACTCCCTAAAGTTGAATTTCATGGTCCAACTATAGGGGTCAGTACACTGATTGCCTCTGGTTATTTGTTTAATTGTTAAAAGACGAGATATTTAGTTATTAAAATAAAATCTTAAAAAAAACGCTTTCTAAATCAACCCAATTTTCAGTCATGAAAGATTATAGAAAGCGTCTTTTTTTGTGAAACTTCAATTTTATCTCAGTTTAAAACGTTTGGGTCCAAATAAATAGACGATCATTATACCTAAAACAAAATACTTTAAGGCATTAAGAATAAGAAGAGTGATGTCAATGATGGCTAATCGAATCTGAATTTTCTTTATAAAGACTGAACCAATTTGGTCATAGAAAATCTTATTAATATAGATAATTCCCTGATCATTGGAATAATCAGTCTTTCCTATTCGGATATCTTCGACTTTCACTTTTGCGGACTGGCTATCTATATAAAAGTTCTTTTAATTCGCTGTGCAAAATAAAATTGAGTGCTAACGTAAAGATAACCTAGGAGATTATACATAATTAAACATTATTTGATTTTCCTCAAAGATTGAGGTTATAATAAGTGAGGCCTATGTATAGTGTTATACAGAATGGCTTGATAGCTAAGAGGTGAAGAAGATTGGATCAGAAAAATTTAAGTATCTATAATCAATTGAAGCGTCGCATCATTGAGTTTGAATATAAACCCGGAAAAATACTCAATGAAGTTGATCTAGCTGAAGAGTTTGGCGTAAGTCGTTCACCGATTCGATCAGCCTTGCAAGAGCTAGAGCGAGATGATCTCATTAATATTGTGCCAAGGTTTGGAGCACAAGTTGCTCCTATCGATTTTCGTAATATCAAGGGGCTATTTGATGTAACAAAGCAACTAGATCCCTATGCGACTCGTCAAGCCGTAAAACGGATCACCCCCTCACAATTAGCAGAGTTGAAGCAAATTATTAAAAATTTAGAATCTTATTCTACTACAGCAAGTTATCAAGAGGCTATCAATGAAGATGAACGATTCCATCAAATTATTTTTCAAGCTTGTGATAATCGATGGTTAAAAGAAACACTAGCTCATCTTCATTTACATACCGAAAGATTGTGGCATTATTGTAATGATTACTTTGATGATATGACTATCTTTACCAGAACCTTCCGTAAAATCGTGCAAGCGATTGAAGATCAAGATGAAGAGGCAGCCGAACAATATGCTTACGAACATATTGAAGACTTTCTTTCTAGAATTAAAGAATCTCTCTTTTAAGAGTGAATGAAATATAGTTAAAAACCTTAAGGTCTTAGTAAAAAGATCTTAAGGTTTTTTTATGTAAATTTTTATTTTAAATAAATCAAAATTTTTATCTAAATACAATTGACATTCATCTGAAAAACAGTTAGTATATCAGTGAGGTGATGAGATGGTTTCAACCCACAATTTATTATTGGATGTAAGCGTTAGCATTGTCTTCATTAAAAGTGAAAAGATAGAGGTGGTGAAATGATTTTAACGAATAATATAACCGTCAATGAAAGCGGTAACATAATCTTGGTTGAAGGTGATCAATTAGCTGTTTTGAAAAAGGCACGTGACTTGATTCACAAAGGACATTATTTAATGACATCTCCTTTGGCCGCCAGTGGTCGGATGCATTTTTCTCCCGTACGGTCGATCTTGATATCAGATAAACCAGAAGGAGATAACACTCAGTCTCTTTTGGCAATTGAAAATAGCATAGAACTTTTACAAAACTCTTTAGCTACCCATACAGTGGATTACAAGAATAAGGAGGATTACGAATTTATTGATTACGAGCTTTTAAAAGTAGCTCTTAAAGAGGTAAGTGAGTTGGGAGATCGTTTTAACAAATAGGAGGGAATCAATTTGAAACTAGAAAGACGTAAAGTAAAAATTAATGATGTTGTCTTTGGCGATAAAAATGAAGTAGTAGGAGAAAAACTCGTTTTAAATCGCGAAGAATTAGTCAATTATATTAAGAGTTTGGACAATATTAAAGAGGTTACTGTCGATATCGCTAAACCAGGTGAAAAGACACGCATCATCCCTGTAAAAGATGTCATTGAACCACGGGTAAAAGTAGAAGGTGTTCCTGGATTTGCTGGGATAACTTCGCAGACTGGCCAGCTTGGGAATGGAGCTTATAACGTATTAGAAGGCGTTGCTATCGTTACAATTGGAGATATTGTCGGCTTCCAAGAAGGTGTGATTGATATGTGGGGAGAAGGAGCAAAATGGACGCCCTTCTCCAAGACTTTTAATTTAGTGGTGGATCTATCGGTAGTCGACGGATTAACAGCTCATGAACATGAATTAGCAGTTCGAATGGCAGGTCTGTTAATCTCTGAATATGTCGGACAGTTTGCAAAAGACGCTCCAGTCTATGAAATCGAAACGTTTGAAGTAGGATCAAATCCAGAAGAAACAGCTAAATATCCAGATCTTCCTAAGGTAGTCTATGCTGAGATGCTCATCACTCAAGGGCTTCTCCATGACTCTTATATCTATGGAGTGGATGCTAAAAATATTATTCCAACACTTCTGCATCCGCTGGAAGAACTGGATGGAGCAGTCGTTTCGGGCAACTGTGTAGCAGCTTGCGATAAGATTACGACTTATCAACATCAAACCAATCCAGTTATCTTAGAACTTTTGAAAAAACACGGCAAAGAAATTAATTTCCTTGGTGTGGTTATGGTTCCAGAACTAACAACCTTAGAAGGAAAATTTAGATCGTGTGATTTCACTGCTAAATTATGCAAGCAGTTGGGGGCAGATGGGGTGATTGTATCGGAAGAAGGATATGGAAATCCAGACTCTGACTTAGTCATGATTGCTGAACGATTAGAAAAACAAGGGATAAAAGCTGTTCTGATTACGGATGAATGTTCTGGTTGGGATGGAGCCAGTCAACCACTCGCAGACTCAAAACCAGAAGCAAAAGCTGTAATATCAACAGGAAACGTTTCTCACGTTGTAACATTACCAAAAGCGGACCGTATCCTGGGAGATCCAGAAGCGATTGCCAATTTGGCAGGAGGATGGGCTGGAGCCTATGATGCTGAAACCGGTGTTATGAAGTGTGAATTAAACGCTGTGATTGGAGCCACTTCAGAGATCGGATATCATAATTTGATGGTCACTGAGTATTAGAACGAGGAGGAAGACAATGGAAAAAAGAATCTTATATTATTTGAATCAGTTTTTTGGCCAGATTGGTGGAGAAGAGAATGCCGACTTTGCTCCCGTTTTAAAGGAAGGGACAGTCGGACCTGCCGTAGGATTTGAAAAGGAGTTGGGCGATGCAGGTAAAGTGGTCGCGACTTTTATTTGTGGCGATAACTATATCAATGAAAACAATGAAGCAGCTTTAGCTGAATTTAAGAAAGCAATGGATGAGATTCAACCGGATTTAGTAGTAGTCGGCCCCTCCTTTAATGCGGGCCGCTATGGGGTGGCTTCATCCTTAATTGCTCAGTTCGTGGTGGATAAATACGATATCCCTGTAGTATCAGGTATGTATGAAGAAAACCCAGGTCTTGAAATTACCAGACTAAAAGCATATACCGTTCCAACTGGAAATAGTGCAGTTGATATGCGATCTGCCTTACCTAAAATGGCTGCGATTGCGAAGAAAATATTAGCAGGCGAGCAAGTTATTCCTGAAGAAGATGGGATCTTCAAGCAAGGTAAGCGTATTACAGGCTTTTCCGATAAAATCGGTGCCGTTCGTGCGGTTGAGATGCTGATGAAACGTTTGAACAACGAAGAATATAAAACTGAAATGCCAATGCCTAGCTTTGACTTGGTTGAGCCAGCCCCTCCAATTAAGGACTTAACTAAAGCCACAATAGCTTTGGTAACTACTGGAGGGATTGTACCGGTAGGAAATCCCGATCGGATTCAGTCTGCCTCTGCTCAAAAATGGGGTAAATACAATATCGAAGATCATGCTAACCTTACAGGCGATTTCATCACCATTCATGGTGGTTTTGATCCCATCTATTGTAATGAATCGCCAGATCGTGTTCTTCCATTAGACTCTCTTAGAATAATGGAAAAAGAAGGCAAAATTGGTAAGGTTCATGAGAAATTCTACACCACGACAGGTACAGGTACGGCAGTTGGTAATGCCATCATATTCGGTAAAGAAATAGGAAAAGAATTGAAGGAAGCGGGAGTTGACGGAGTAATTCTTACCAGTACTTGAGGGACCTGTACACGTTGCGGAGCAACAATCGTTAAAGAAATCGAACGTTTTGGTATTCCAATTGTTCATATGGCTACAATTATTACCATTTCTCAATCTGTTGGAGCGAACCGAATTGTGCCAACAGTTGCTATTCCTCACCCTACTGGAGATCCATCCCTGGAGCGAAAAGATGAAGAGAAATTGCGCATGAAGATGGTTGAACGTGCGATAAATGCACTGAGCCAACCAGTAACGGAAGTTACGGTCTTCTAAATCCACTCGAATAGAGTGAATAGATTCTAAAATAATAAGAGCAGTCCCGATTGAATAGCTTTATAACTGTTCTATGGACTGCTTTTTTTAAAATTTACTTCTTCAGAATGACAAGATGTTCGAAAGTAGAAAAGAGGGGGAAAACATGGAAAAATCAAAAATGAACATTTGGACGATTCTAGGATTTACAGGCGCGTGTATCGCCTTTTACATTGGGGCCGGATTTGCGACAATGCAAGAAGTAATGCAATATGAGGCTTCCTATGGCTCACGATTTTGGATTGTCATAGCTGTTGCGGCAATCATTTATGTCTATACGAATTTATCCTTTGCGACCAATGGTAATCGCTTGAAACTTGAAAGAGGCGGCGACATATACCAACATTATACCGGTAAGTACATCGGTGCTTTCTTTGATTATTTTTCTGCCTTTTTCTGTTATATGTGTTTTATCGTTATGTGTGGAGGGGCGAATGCTACGGCCTCTCAACAATGGGGATTAGCAAACGGAGTAGGTGCATTGGTTCTAACCATTGCAGTAGTTGCTACAGCTGTCTTTGGATTAGACGGAATTATCAAGGCACTTAGTAAAATAGGACCGATTATTATTATTCTTATTCTGATTGTATCAACAATTACTGCGATCACTGGCTTTCCAAACTTCAGCGAAAATGTAAGCGCAATTGATCGAGGCGTTTATGATTTGGTTCAAGTAGGCGGCGACAATCCATTTTTTTCAGGCGCATCATACGGTGGCTTTGTTATTTTGTGGTTTGCAGCTTTTCTATCTGAAATTGGTGCAAAAAATAAATTAAAAGAAGTGAACACAGGAATGCTTCTATCTACCTTATTCATTTTCGGGGCAGCAGCCATTTGTTGTATCGCTTTAATTAGCTACATTGGTGAAACTGGTAAGGCTGATATTCCAGCATTGGTATTAGCTAATAAAGTGAACCCGGTATTTGCGCAAGCTTTTGCCGTTATTGTTTTTGCTGGAATCTATACCACGGCAGTTCCTCTACTCTGGACAGGGGTGGGTCGTGTGGCCACAGATGGAAGCTCACGCTATAAAATCTTAACCATTTTGGGTGGAGTTATTGGAATGGTAATCGCTATTTTCTTGCCCTACAAGGATCTTGTAAATGTCCTTTATGGAATTAATGGGTATTTAGGATTTATTCTGGTTGGTTTTATGGTTGTTCATGATATCCGAACAAAAATGGGTTCAAAATTGATTCAATAAATTAAATGTCTATACTCTATTTTAAATGGCTATTCTCTTTCTTCATTGATAGCAAGGGATCCAATCAACTAAGACCGCCATTCTTTGTGATTGCTTAAGTTCAAAATAGCATAATGTTTAAAGGCATGTTAAAGTTATAAAGGAAATTCTTAGTAAATGGTTAAGTGTATAGGTTAAAGAAGGGTTTTGACTGTAAGCTTTTTCCTTAACCAATGGGGAAAACAAAATCAAATGAATAAAAAGTAGGCAAATACAGACGGATAAATGAAGGTTTGAATAATATAGATGGTCTATGTAGTAGAGTTAAAATAGACTGGGCGATTATTGGATTGAGATTAAATAGCGAGAGAAAATAAAAGCACTCCCCTCAAAGTCATGTGGAATGGATTAGAAGGGAGTGCTATTCGCTGTGAGAAAAAGGTTTATTTATGGACTTTAAACGGTCATTTTATCAGATGGAAATTATTGAAATGATAAATATTTTGCATATTCTTTTGCGTATTTATCTCAGTCTAAAACGTTTGGGTCCAAATAAATAGACGATCATTATACCCAAAACAACATACAAGATCACGAATAAGAAAAAGCCGAATACCAAATAGTGAGTATAGGAAGATAATCTAACCATACTAAAATACAAAATATAGAGGACAAAATTGAGAATTCCACTATAGAAAGGGTTTTTTACCTTCATTTGATTGGTAAAGGGTTGAAACATGTAATAAGCAAAAAGAAAATGAAAGGTCATAAAGACATACCCACTGATTAAACTGGTGACCATCACTAAAACGCTTTGACTATCGAATAGATCCCAATGATAATAAGTGAATAATAGACCAATTAAAGCGACAATAAATTATGGACGATTGTACTTAAGCAACTGTTTTGTTCTAAAAACAATAGCAGTAGTTATATTTTCTTTCGCTCGATAAAAATGAAAGCTTAACAGTTTACGGTCCATATAGTAAAAGCTTGTTTTGGTAAAAAACTCACCTAAATACATACTTCTAGCAAGCAGTAATAATATTAATGGAATAAATTGTGAGAGCTTTTTAACAGCTGCAGGAGAGATGGGAATAAGGTACTTTAAAGCATTAAGAATAAGGAGAGCGATAATGATTAGGGCTAATCGAAACAAAATTTTCTTTTTAAAGACTGAACCAATTCGATCATAAAAAATCTTATTAAGATAGATAATTCCTTGATCATTGGAATAATCAGTCTTTCCTATTCGGATATCTTTGTCTTCCACTTTTGCGGACTGGCTATCTATTTCATCAACGAATTGTTGGGACTCCAGTAAATCGTTAATACTTAAAGACTTCAAAATAAATTGCTCCAGATAAGAAGTTTTTAAAGTGAAAATAATGGTTAGTAATAGCATAAAAAGTCCAGGGGCTAAAAAATTGATTGAGAAAAAGAAGGCATAATTAAACCCCAAATCTACCAAAGTACCGACTATTGCTAAAAGAAAGCCTACTCCACAAGTGAAAAAAACTAGAAAATTAGCCACTTTTTTGCCGAGAGGATAATTGTTGCGACACAAGTAGAGAAAGATACTTCTAATAAATAATCTTAGTCCAATCGAAAAAATAACAAATGAAAAGCCTTCAAGTAAAGTGATCTTGAAAATAAAAGAAAAGAGGAACATCCCAATACTAAATCCGACGATTTTAGGTCCATACTTCAAAAGATCATTGGCGATAGAGTAAAATCTAGGATTCACTCTAAAGATCTTAATATGCATATATTTATCTTCAGCGTTTTCAAAGGCGCTATAGATTTCAATCGCTACTGCCATCATTAGCATCACTAGTGATAGATAAAAAGGCCCATATTTTAAAAACATAATCTCTTCTGATTCGACATACTTATTCGAAAAAGTAGGAAGCAAAAGGCCGACAATCGCGATAAAAGCTATATTTGTTACAATGGGTTTTATCATTTGAAAGATTACTGAAAGTGGAGGTCCCCATTTAAGTAAGAATTTAGAGTGATATAACTTATTCGAAAAGATTTTTCCAATGAGAGGTATTCTTTGCAAATTAAAAATGAACCCATTGTAAAAACTAATCAGCTGATATTGGATTAAAAAGGTTAATATTTTATTCACCTCCTTTGTCCTCCTTTAAAAGTTCGACAATTTTCGATTCAAAATCTTCATCTTTTTTTAGGTGTTCAAAGGGTATGCATCTTCCATCACTTAATATGACTATTTCATCACATAGTTCTTTGGCAAGTTCAAGCATATGCGTAGAGAGAATCAAAATATGTTCTTTTTTTAATTCTTTTAATATTTTCTTTATCTCAGCCGCCATTACAACATCGATGGAAGTCAGTGGTTCATCTAAAAGAATTATTTTTTGTTTTCCAATGATAATTGAGAGGAGCGAGAGTTTCGATTTCATCCCATGCGAATAGTCTTTGATTAAGCGGTGTCTGTCTTCTTCAGAGAACGCCATCAAATCCAGGTAATGATCGGGAGCTTGACCTTCTCCGTTTAAATCATTAAAAAACTTAACATACTCATAGCCTGTTAAGAAATCGGGCAAAAAATTTTCTGAAAATAGCATGCCAACCTGCTCATAGCTGATATCAGAAAGCCTTCCGTTTTCTTCAAGAAAAAAGAGACCACCACTTTGTTCTAGTTCACCATAAATAATATTGAAAAAGGTCGTTTTACCTGCTCCATTTTTCCCTAAAAGACCATATATTTTGCCTGCTTCAAACTCAAAGTTAACGTCTTTTAAGACTTGTGTTTCTTTAAAATCTTTTTTTTAAGTGTTTTATTATTAACTTCATCCAATGGGCTCCTTACCTTTAATTAGTTTGAGTACTTTGTACCAGTAAAACTTAAGATAATAAAATCTTATCATACAAATTATTCATTAACGACTAAAAATTGAATGACAAAGGGGCTGATAACTGACGGTTTCGAGTATATTTCTGGCGAGTAAAGATCAAATAACTTTTATTAAGAAAACAAAGCCCCTGAGATCAGTCCAATCTGACTTCAGGGGTTTTTAATAGTTACTGATTAGCAAAGTGTTCATGTGTCCGTTCAAGATCAGGACGTATTCCTTCAAAGAGGGTAATAGAGATGTATTCAATATATTTTTCTTTATCTTTTTTATCTTTGTTGTGTGTCCAATTAGTCAGTAGGGAAGCAAAGGAATCGGTATAAAAGTCAATCAGGAAGTCCTTATAATCTTCAGGAATGACCATCTCTTTTGAAATGTCATCGACAATATTACGCATATTTTCAATGAAGTTATTATAGAAGAATTTTTTCAATTCATCTCTACCTAAGGCATTGATGGCTGAGCTAACTACGTGTTCATTTTCTTCCACATAGTTCATGGCAAAGCGCACCACTTCATCATATTCGGTAAAATAGTCATATTTTTGTATCGGTTCAATCGCTTCATCTTCAAACATCCAGTTGAGTAAATCGTAGATATTAGTAAAATGGTAATAAAAAGTTTTGCGGTTGACGCCACAGTCTTCTACAATTTCACGAATCGATATCTTGTCTAAGGCTTTTTTATTCATTAGTTTCTTTAAAGAATCAGCTAAAGCTCTTTTCGTCATTGTTGTTGTAATTCGTTCTTTTTTCATACTTCCTCCTTGAATGAACAATCGGACAAATAATATAAAATGTCTAAAAATAGGCCAACTGTCCTTATATTGAACATTGTCTAATATATCTAGCTCTAATATACTCTAAAAGTAGTCGTTTAACAATCCTATTTAACGACAATATTTTTATTTAAGGAGGAAGTATGGAAAAAGTATTTAGAAAGATATTGCAGCATGACAAGCTTGTCTTGTTCTTTTTTATGATTGGATCTGTAATAAGTCTATTAAGTGTGCCTAGAGTACAGGTGAACTATGATATGAATGATTATCTTCCTTCAGACAGTCCTTCTACGCAAGCTTTATCAATGATGGAGGAAGAGTTTGAAGGTCAAGTCCCTAATGCGCGTTTAATGCTAGAGAACCTAACCATTCCTCAAGCGTTAGCATTTAAGGATAAAATTAGTCAAATTAAAGGAGTGGATGAGGTCCTTTGGTTAGATGACACTGTTAACATAACGGAACCATTGGATCAATATGATCAAGAGCTTGTTGAGGCTTATTATAAAAACCAAAATGCATTGTATTCAATTACTATCGATGAAAGAGAGCGAATAAAAGCGGTTGATGCTCTGCGCGATTTGATAGGAAATAGGGGATATTTGGAGGGAGCGGCGGTTAACACGGCAGTTGCAGCTGAATCCACGGTTGAAGAAATCGGTAAAATCATTAAGGTTACGATTCCAGTTGTCTTAGTTATTTTATTAATTACGACCAATTATTGGTTTGAGCCCCTTATTTTATTGTTAACGATTGGGGTATCAATTCTTTTAAATGCTGGGTCAAACTTGCTTTTTGGTACCATTTCCTTTGTAACCAGCGGTGCTGGCAATATTTTGCTCTTAGCAGTATCGCTTGACTATTCGGTCTTTTTACTTCATCGTTTTGAAGAAAATCGGCAGCTAGGTATGGAAGCTGAGGCAGCGATGGTCAAAGCTTTAAGTCAATCACGTGGTTCGATCGCTTCTAGTGGCTTGACCACCGGCATTAGTTTTGCTGCATTGACCTTAATGCAATTTAAAATTGGCCCTGATTTAGGTATAGCCTTAGCTAAAGGGATTGTGATTAGCTTACTTACTGTTTTTATCTTATTACCAGTCTTGGTTATAAAAACCTACCGTTTAATGGAAAGGACGAAACATCAACCACTTCTACCACAATTTAGAAGATTAGGTAAGGGCGTTACTAAAATGATGTTTCCATTAGTAGTTGTTTTTGCTATTTTGGTAGTTCCTTCTTTTTTAGCGCAAAAGGAAAATAACTACTATTACGGCCCTGAACATATATTTGGACCAGAGACAAAACTGGGTCAAGATTCTGCGAAAATCAAGGAACACTTTGGTCAGTCCAATCGGATGGTTTTAATTGTACCTAAAGGTGAGCAGACTAAAGAAATCGCTCTGAGTAATCAGTTGAAAAAAATTCCTGAGGTCAAGGAGATCATTTCTTATGTAGATACCGTTGGGCCTGAAATCCCTAAAGAGTTTTTAGATGCAGAGACCCTAAAGCTATTAGAATCAGAAAACTATAGTCGAATGATTCTAACAGTTGATTCGGAATATGAAGGAGAAAAATCTTTTAACTTAGTTGAGGAAATACGTGAGGCAGCTGATAAATTCTACCCTCATCAAGCCCATTTGGCGGGAGAAAGTGCGAGTACTTACGACCTAATGGATACCATAACAAAGGATAACTTGAGCGTCAATTTGATCTCAACAGCTGCTGTATTCATTGTTTTAGCCATTAGTTTCAAATCAATAATTATTCCATTCATCTTGGTTTTATCCATCGAAACAGCTGTTTGGATTAACTTAGCCACTCCTTATTTCACTGATCAGGTTCTTTTTTATTTTTCATATTTACTTGTAGGAGCGATTCAATTGGGGGCTACTGTTGATTATGCCATATTGCTGGCAAGAAGATATTTAGAAAACCGTGAAAGGCTTGAGAGAAAAGCAGCCATTATCGAAACGATTTCTAATGTTACGGTTTCAATTATGACATCCGGATCTGCCATTGTTTTAGTAGGGTCACTACTTGGTTATATAACGACCCACGGTATTTTAATGCAATTAGGAAGGCTGCTAGCTAGGGGATCAGTCTTTTCTATTTTAATTGTCCTTTTTGTTTTACCTGGTTTGCTTTATTTATTTGACAAGCCGATTGAAAAATTAACTTATGGTTTAAAATTCGTGAAGGAGGAACACTAAATATGAAGACTCAATTAATCAATAAATTGGTAAGTGGAATAGTTATTATGAATATTTTAAGCAGCAGTTTACCCAATGTTTTGGCAAGGGAAGTGAATTTAGCTAAAGAGGAGGTTGTGTATGGACTGTTAAATTATGACGGAAGCCTTAATGATGCCTATATAGTTAATATTTTTGATCAGGAAGGGGATATTACCGATTACGGTGACTATACTGAGGTTAGAAATATGACATCGGAGACTGAGTTGAAGCTAAAGGAGGGAAGGGTCGACTTTACGAATGGTAAAGATAAGCTGTATTATGAAGGGAAATTAAATAATCAACAACTACCATGGGCAATTTCGATTAAGTATTTACTTAATCAACAAGAAGTAAGCGCTCAAGACTTGGTGGGTCAATCAGGCGATTTGGAAATACAATTAAGGATTAAAGAAAATGAACAAGTGGATCCTTTCTTTTTTAATAATTATGGTCTTCAGGCTACTTTAGTTTTTGATACTGAAAAAGTAAAAGCTATTCAAGCAGAAGAAGCAACTATCGCTAATGTGGGGAAAAACAAACAATTAACTTATACTGTTTTACCTAAACAAGGTGCCAATTTTTCAATCAAGGCTAAAGTAGAAAATTTTGAAATGGAGCCAATCGCTATTAATGGTATCAATATCAATTTGGGATTTGATTTGGAAGATGCCAACTTGCTTGAAAAAATTGAAGAATTACAAAGTGGTGTTAAGCAAATAGATGAGGGGGCAGGCGAATTAAAAGATGGAGCTTTGCAATTAAGTGAAGGGTCTGGTCAATTAGCAAGTGGTAGTCAGCGTTTAGAAGAAGGAGCTGTCAGGGTAAATAACGGAATTGTCACGCTAAAAAAAGGGATTGAGCAAATGCATGCCGGATTAGTGGAGCTCGATAGTCATTCCGAAGAATTGAGACAAGGTTCGGATCAATTTAAAGCACTAATCAATGCATCGAATGATCAATTAAGCTTGCTAGCAGAAAAGTTAGGTAAGCTGCAACAATTAAATCAAGCATCGATCGAAATGCAAGCCGGAATAGGGGAGTTAAATAGTGGGATTACCCAATTGAATCAAAGTGTAGGCTACCAGCAATATACAGCAGCTTTAGGACAGAATGGTTTAGACATGCAGCAATTGCAAGCAGGCAATAATAATGGAATGCAAGCCGTAAACAATTTAAACCTATCCTTATCCAGTGTCGCTTCTCAAATCAGGGCTTCAGAAATTGAGAATAAGGAAGAGCTAGCTGCTCAGCTTGATCAAGTCATTGCTCAGACACAAGCAGCGAATTTGGAACAAGTACTTGCGGCTAACAATGCGATGATTGATGCCACAGCCCAATATTTAGAGACAGTTTCTAGCTCAACTATGCAACTACAAGCAGGTAGTCAAGAGTTGACGACTGCTTATTCAGACTTTCACGCAGCCATTCAAGCAATGGTTAGTACTTCAGATGAGCTAGTAGCTGAACTACCTAAATTAAGTAGCGGTGTGGAAGATTTGGCAGTTAAATATACTCAATTTGATCAAGGACTCGATGATTATACGGGATCTCTTGGAAAGCTTGTGTCCAGTCATCAAGCTATTTTAAATGGTATTAGAAGTTTAAGTGAGGGCAGCGCCTCATTAGTGGAAGGCAGTTCTTCATTAGACGCTAATTTGAATCGATTAGTTAACGCTTCTAATGATTTATATGAGGGCAGCGACAAACTAAAGCAAGGTTCTAATAAGTTTAAGAATAAAACAGCCGGCTTAGATCAAGAAGTAGAGCAAGAAATTGATGCGACTCTTTCTGAACTGACAGGAAATGCCAATCAACCGATTTCTTACGCTTCAAGCAAGAATGGAAAAATCAAGTCCGTGCAGTTTGTCTTGAAGACAGAAAAAATACAAGCAGACAAAGAAGAGCCAGAACTCGAGCGAGAAGAATCGCAACCTTCAGTCTGGGAAAAAATAAAAGATTTATTCCAAAAGAAAGAGGATTAAATAATTCATAAAATATTTATAGTTGTTGAATAATTAGTAGCCTAAAAGCAAAACAGTTCGAATAATCGCTTGAAGGGGTAACTGAGAAGAGGCGATTTGACAAAGATTTAATTTAAAAAATACTAAAACTATAAAAGAAGTTAGACTAAAGTGTCTAACTTTTTTTATAGGAGAGACTATTTTTTCTTAGCATTCAAGTCAATCGACCCAACTAAATAGGAGCGGCAATCAGGATTATTTGATAGCTTCATAATTTCATTATGCGCAAAGGATTGATTAAAATCGTACAGAAAGTCATTGTTTTTAGTTTTGTAGATATTCAATCCATAAAGTAATAAGAAGGGGTTGGGTTGTAAACTTTCCCCCTTAATCATCATTGTAAATAAAGTTAAATGAATAAATAGGTAGGCTAATACAGAAGGCCATGTGAATGACTGAATCATATAGACCGTCGTCACATTGGAAATCAAAAAAGAGACGGGTTGACCATTGATATCGGTGATTTTATCTTTGGTAAAGTCTTCTATATGATATTGGTCTTGCTGAATATAGGCTTTACGGGCGTATTGCTTTTTCAAATGGGCATAGAGCCATCTACTTAAAAGACCTAAAACGAATAGGACCACGAGGACAATCAATATAACATGAAAATGATTGAGCTTGTATTGATCAAAGTTACTATAGAGTATTTTTAACGTGAACAAAATAATTGATAGGGACATGGAGCTGATATAATAGATAATTTGATAAAGTCTTGGTAAGTCTTTTAACATACTATTCCTTTCTTTTGCCAAAGTAACGTACATAGTTAGTAAACCATAATATTTAATAAAATAAGAATGATATGCTTCAATCAAAACAATTACTGTTTAATTTTTAAATGTGTAATCGTTTTTAATATTTTTATGATTATTTGCTATAATAAGAGAAAAATGACGACGGAGGGTAGTTATGCGTATTGTTCAAATAGTCCTAGCAGAGGATGAAGCGATTCAACGAAAAAACATGACGCGGATGATTGAAGCAGCGTGTCAAACACTCCATATCAAGCCGATTATTACTTGTTATGAATCCGCCGAGGCTTTTTTATTTCATTTAGAAGACCATCAAGAATGGCAAATCGCTTTTCTCGATATTGAAATGGCTGAAATCAATGGCATGGAATTAGCCCATCAATTAAAAGAAAAGGCCCCTTATTTAAAGATTATTTTTGCTACGGCTTATGCGGAATATGCTGTGGAAGGCTACCAAGTAGATGCGCTAGATTTTTTGTTAAAGCCGATTAATACAACAGCAATAGAGCGAGCGCTTTCTAAATATCTGCTGATTCAACCGAAATCTGAACGTTTTCTGGTTGTTGAAGACCTGATAGGAAAGCAATATGTCTTGGAACTTGATGATTTGATCCTGGTTGAGGTTAATAAACGTGAGTTGCGGTTAGTGTTATTAGACCAAGAGCTTTTTATAACAGGGGCCTTAGCTCGTTTTAAAGAGGACTTAGACCAACGGTTTGTAGCACCACATCGTTCTTATTTAATTAATTTGAATCATGTTGAGAGTATTGGGAAAGAAGAAGTCATTCTTTCTTCTGGTGCAAAGGTTCCTCTCTCGCGTCGCTCAGTTAAGACAATTCAAAAGGCTTTTATCGAACATTATAAAGGAAGTGCCTTTTATGGTTAAAGCGTTAGTAAGTTTAGTGCTTTTTGTTTTATTGCTGAGTCTGTGGTATATCTACCGTTTAAGACTGGATTTGCGTTTTCATCAAATTCAGCAAAAGGAATTGGATGACTATGCACTGGAAGTCGAGTCAATCTACCGGCAGATGCGGGGTATCCGGCATGATTACCGCAACCATCTTCAAGTCATTCAAGCCTATTTAACCAGTCAAGACTATCAAGCCTTGGATCAGTATCTGCAAGAACTGACGAATGAAATGAATCAAGTGGATACGATTATTCGGACCGGAAATACCTTAATTGATGCCTTGGTTAATACCAAGTTGACTCGGGCTCAAGCAAAGGGAGTCGACGTTCATGCCAATGCAATCGCCCCTAAAAATCTAAGTATTCATTCGACGGATTTAGCCGTTATTTTAGGGAATTTATTAAACAATGCACTTGAAGCAACCATTCATGCAAAGGATAAGCAGCCGGCCTTTATCCGTTTATACATTGCCCCCTTAAAAAACACTTTTTATATCAGCGTTCAAAACTCCATGGCTCAAAGACCCAGACAGAACTTCTTATCTTTAAAAGCGCTCAACCGGCAAGGCTTTGGGTTAAAACGGATTGATGCGGCAGTCAATAAAAATCAAGGCATTGTTAATAGACAATGGGAAGAAGGGGTTTTTGCGACAGAAGTTACCTTGCCTTTGCAAAATGACCACTCATGTCAAAATTAGAACCATTGATGCACTTTCTGTTTTGAAGGTGCATTTTCCTTCTATAATATTGTCAAGAAAAGGAGAGGTGATTGCAATGAGAGACCGCACCCATACTTTAAAATTTTTAGTCACTCGTTTGTGGCAATTTGATCAATGTTTTTTCTTTTATTATTTCCTCGATATTGTATTAAGAATTATGACCCCCCTTTATCAACTATTTGTATCGGTCCATCTTATTTCTATATTAATGAAAGAAAGTGACCTCTTATCCTTTTCAAAGCAAGTGTTAGGAGTCATCGGTGGATTAATTGTTTTGGAAGCTTTAAAAACATTTGTATTGACTACCATAGAAAAGCATAGAGTATCATTTCACATACATATGTTTAATGATGTTTTTGCAGAAAGAGCAAGATTGGATTATCCTCTGTTAGTCGGGTCAGATGCCGCTAAACTCTTTGATAATGCGTCACGGTGTTTAGACCATAGTGAGGAAGCATTGGGTGGTATCATTGCGAACTCTGCTGAAGTGATGATTGCCTTGCTATCCGTTTTAATCTACATCAATGTTTTAGCTCAACTGTCTAGTATCTTTCTCTTGTTACTGGTCGTGATGATCAGTGGCTTATTGGTAATCAAGCATTTCCAAAATAAATTATTAAAGGCTAATCGTCCCCTTCATGTCAAGAATAATACGAAGTTTAGCTATTTGAATCATACGATGGGAGATCAACGAGTGGCTAAAGATGTTCGACTCTATTCCATGAGCGCTTGGTTTAAGGACATTTTCGATCAACTTTGGGCAGACTATGAAAGGATTGTGCGCCCTGAGAATAAATGGAAACGGATTGAAGGGCTCTATGTAATGGGCATGCTAGTGATCATGATGGGCCTTGCATATCATCAAAGTGTGCAAGAGATTCGAGCAGGCCAAATGGAGCCGTCAAACTTTTTGATTTATGCGAGCTTGGTAACCATGATGGCAAGCAGTTTAACCAACTTTATTAATGCGAGCGCCACCTTTTTCTTACAAAATGAAAAGTTAATGGCTCTGTATTATTATTTTAACCAGAGACCCGTCTTGAACCACCAGCCGCACGAAGCAATACCACAAGAAATTAAAACAATCGAGTTTCGTAATGTGACCTACACTTATCCGAATGCGAACCGACCGATTATTAACAACTTCAATTTAAAGATTCATGCTAATGAAAAGCTAGCTATCGTGGGTGAAAATGGAGCAGGCAAAACCACTTTAATTAAATTAATGCTAGGACTTTTAAAACCCGATCATGGTGAAGTATTAATCAATGGCATTGATCGAAGTAAATTTGCTATTGAAGATTATTACCGCCTGTTTGCGCCTGTTTTTCAAGATAATTATCTTTTTACGTTTACGATCAAAGACACTATTCTTCAAGGATATGAGGAAGATGCGCTTCGTTACCACCAAGTGCTCAATCAAAGTGGTATGGCTAAAGTGGTGGCCAGTTTGCCTCACGGCGATCAAACTGCCATTGTTCGTGAAGTAAATAGTGAAGGCATGCAGTTATCCGGTGGACAATTACAAAAATTAAAGTTAGCGCAAGCTTTATACAAAAAGGCTCCAATATTAGTGCTTGATGAGCCGACAGCGGCTCTTGACCCGATTAGTGAGAGTGAAGTCTATCAGAATTATTTAGCCTTTTCGAAAGGGAAGATCGCCCTGTTTATATCCCACCGTCTAGCCTCGACCCAATTTTGTGAGCGAATTATATATTTACATAAGGGGCAAGTAGCAGAAGAGGGAAGTCACAAAGACTTAATGCAAGAAAAGGGCGCTTATTATCATATGTTTGAAACGCAAGCTTATTATTATCGGGAGAAGATCACAGAGCCTGAGAGTGAAGAACTTAGTGAGCAAGGAGGATTAATCTAATGACCAAGCGCCAATTATTTCTAAGAACATTTAAAGATATCTGGCAATACGGTAAGCAAGGGCTTCTTTATAAGTTAGTAATCAGTATTTTTTCTAGTGCCATTCCTTTCTTAAATTTCATCTACATTGCTCAAATCCTAACTCATTTAGCAGCCAAAGATTTCGACCACGTCTATCAGCTAATTGCTCAATACCTCGTGCTCTTTTTAATTTTAAATGCGCTGGTCCATTGGTTAAAACCAATGGTCGACAAAAAACATCAAGCCATACTGCGTAAAATAACGGCTTTACCTAACGAAAAATTACTGGTCATGAATTTCCACTATGCGGATGAGGCGACGATTAAGGAAAAAATCCACCAAATAAACCGTGATCAAATTCAAAATGCTTCCAGTTTCAAAGTTATTTATCATAACACTTACTTATTAGTGGAAGCTCTCGTTCAAATTGTTTTTGCCCTTATTCTTTTAACGCCTTTGTGGCAATTGGATAAAGGGTATCCTTTCAATTGGTTTCACCCCTATAGTTTAAATGGTATACTCATTGTTCTTATTATAGTAGTCATCACGCTTCAGACAATTTGGTCTCAAAAAACCATGCAAGGAGTAGACGAGTTATCCGGTTGGTTACTTAAGACGAATAATGCCTTTAATTATTTGGCTCATAACCTGAGTGAAGTAGAAGCTGGGAAAGAAGTGAGACTGTATCATTTACAAGATAAAATTAAACAGCATACGCAAAGGTATTTGGATGAATATAAGGTGTTTGAGAGAGTGTACTATGGAGGCTTTGGTAAAGTTCGCTTAATCAACAATGTGGGTTCACAACTTGTCACCGGAGCCATTTATTTATTAATTGGGGTACGTGTTATTTCTGGGAATTTATCGGTAGGCTTGGTTGTTCAAATGATTGGAGGGATCAACCAATTGATGGTGTCTTTGATTGAAGCCATGGCGTTTTTAAACATTTTTGCCCAAACAGCTCCCATGCAAAGGTACTATGAATTAATGGATTTACCTGATGAAGAAGCCAGAGGTTCTCTTCCGATTGAAAAAAGACTGGATAATGATTACCAATTGACTGTAAAGAACCTTTCTTTCACTTTCCCAGGTGCTGATCAAGCAACCTTACAGGGTATTACTGAAACGTTTGAAGTGGGCAAACACTATGCGATTGTTGGAGAGAATGGATCCGGTAAGACGACATTCATAAAAGTGTTGATGCGACTTTATGAACCTACTCAAGGAAAAGTTCTATTGAATAAAATTGATGCCGATAAATACGCTTTAAAAGAATTTTACCAATTATTCTCCGTAGTTTTTCAAGATTTCCGGTTGTTAGGACTTTCTATGGCAGAAAATATTGCAGTTCGACCAGATTATGATCGCCATCAAGTAAATAATGCGCTTAGAGAACTAGGTCTGAACGATTTTGTAGAAACGCTTGATAGAGGAATTGAAACATATTTAGGCACGGAGTATGATCCTGAGGGGGTCCATGTTTCTGGTGGGCAGGCTCAAAAAATTGCCATGGCCCGTGCCATATATAAAGATGCGCCAGTTTTTATTCTAGACGAGCCGACGGCAGCCTTAGATCCGGTGGCTGAATTTGAAATTTACCAAAATTTTTCCCAAATTGTAAGGGATAAAACAGCCTTCTATATTTCCCACCGTTTGTCTTCTTGCCGCTTTTGTGATGAAGTTCTCGTTTTTGATCGAGGACGAATTGTTCAAAGAGGTAGTCATGAAAACTTGGTTCACCAAGAAGGTAAATACAAGGAGTTGTGGCAAGCACAAGCACAGTATTATCAGTAAACAGTCACAGACATCTCTTGTTTTTGAGATGTCTGTAGTTGTATAGTTTTCGTTTTAAATAGTTGCCTTAAGTAACTCTTGTTCAGAATGATGGAAGGAAAACGCGTTGAAAAGTTTAGGCCCTGCACCCATCCAAACAGGATAGGAAGCACTATTAGCTGAAAATCGTTCATTGCTCAGAGCGAAGTTGATTTTTATTGGCCTGTTAAAGGTAAATTTATTTTTAATATCTAGTCGCTTATATTTTTAATATAAAGAGAGTTTTAAGCAATATCATCATATTAGTATTATAATATAATAATGTAAAACTTTTGATGTTGATTAAGATTCATTATGCAATTATAGGATAAGAAGTAATAATGTGAAAAAATTGTTCAACCACTGATAAAAAAGTGGCCGGTTTTAGCCACACTATTAATGAGTGTAATAATAAGTGGATTTACGGTTAATGCTCAAAATAAATAGCCATCCAACCAAGAAACCTATTCTATTATAACTGCTTCTGATTATGCACCTTTTGAATTTACCGATGATGAAGGTAATCTTAAAGGAATTGACATTGAAATTCTCGAAGCCATAGCTGAAGAAGCCGGCTTCAAGATTGATTATAAAATTATGCCTTCTTCTGGCCTGCAAGCCTTAGAAAGTAATCAAGCAGATGGGATGATTGCTGCTATGGGTATAACTATGAAAGAAAAGAGACCTTTGATTTCTCAGACCTTTATTTTGAAGTAGGCTCGATGTTTACAGTGAAAGAAGATTCGAAGATGGTGGGCGATATTTTGGAAGTTATGCCAAATTTGGCAAATGATGGAATGACCATGGTGGTAACCCACGAGATAGGCTTTGCCCGCGAAGTGTCAGACCGAGTGATCTTCGTGGAAGAAGGCTATGTAATTGAAGATGCCGATACCAATCTAATTTTTAAACATCCTGCCAAAGCCAGAACCAAAGAGTTCTTGGATAAGGTGTTATAATCAATTGCGACTCAGTCTAATTATAGGCTGAGTTTTTAATTGTATCTAACTAGTATATTAAGACGTGTACCTTCTTGAAAATAATATTGTTTAGGAAGATTTAAATATGCAACCCTTAGACCAACTCCACAAAACTATTGCAGACCCAATGAATCAAGCGTATAGTAAAAAAGGTGTTCTGCCACTTTATAAATAATGTAAGAGGAAAGATTAGTCATTGTGAAGCAAGCCCCAAGCAAAAACCAGAGGTCTGTCCCCTCTTTTGGAATGATCCCAGTATGTCTGGTCCAAGCCTTTGTTGCTGCGGCAGCAGCAACGGCTATTTTAGAACTTTTAATTGCTTATGGGGTGGAAGAAGTTATAAGTGCGGGCTGCTGTGGGACTTTAGAAGAGATAGCAGAAAATACTTTTTTAACTCCTTTTAAAGCCTTGCGAGACGAAGGGACTTCCTATCATTATCAAGAAGCTACTCGTTTGGTTGAAATGAATCGTCATGCTTTAAAAGCGATTGAACAGGCCCTATCCTACCACCAAATGTGTTAATAACTTTGAAGACAGACGGACTCTACCGTAAAAGGAAGGACATGGTGGCTCATCGCAAGGAAGAAGGGTGAGCTGTAGTTGAGAAGATGATTCCTTTGATGATGCTCTCATTCTTTGATGAGATGCTGTGATGAATCTTTGATGAAAGATACTTTCGCCTTTTTAAGACTTACTTTAGCTTGTGATATAATTAAACGAAATAGAGGAGGAATAATATGCAGGTAAAGATTACAAGAAATGCTTATTTTATGGGGGGATTAATGCCCCTAACTGTCTATCAGGATGGCAAGTCAATTGGGAAAATACATACGAATGAGACAATCACTCTTGAGGTAGTAGAAGGTTCAACTATAGTTGTTAAGCAATTAGGGATGAGAAGCAATCCCCTAGAGGTCAAATCGGGTGATTATATAGAGATTTCAGGTAAACCCTGGTTAGGTCTTCTTCAAGTTGTTCTTCTAATTAGTTTTCTTTTTTTATCATATATTTCAGACAATACTTTTAAAATAATTAGTTATTTTATACTACCGATTCTCTATTTTTCCTCCGTATTTTTAATTGAAAATTTTAAGCTGGAGAAAAAGAAATAAAATCATCCTGTAATTTAGGAACTATTTTGCTATTCCATTTATAGATAATGAGAATCTAATGGCATCAATTATGCAGCTGATCGATGATTTATAGGCGAAAAAACAGGCTAATTGAATCATTATCTTGAGCTGTGTTTCAATCCTATTAAGCATAATGCTGATAAAAGTAACTCTAAGTATGAAGTTAAAAAGATCATTAAAAATAAGCGATTTCTAAGTGTCAAACTTCTGACAGCTCCAAGATGTCTTTTCTTATCCCGAGTCCAAATACTTTAGAAGTTTTGAGTAATAACTCCATTTATTTTAAGTCCCCCTTATAGAAAGGAGAAAAATAAGTGGATTTATATTTCTGAACGTTCGGAAATTCAACTTAAGAAACTTTAGATTAAAGTGAAACAAGTCCCAAATAGAGGACTATAATGAGCTTATTCTTATCTTAGGAGGCAATTATGTCACAAAACAAATGGACACGCGCAGCGATCTTACAGGATATTAAGGAACAAAAGGTTCAATTCATTCGTTTAATGTTTACCGATATTATGGGGAAAATTAAAAACGTAGAAATTCCAGTCTCACAAATCGAAAAAGCTCTTGATAATAATATGACTTTTGATGGTTCCTCCATTGATGGTTTTGTTCGGATAGAAGAAAGTGATATGTATTTGGTACCGGATTATGATTCTTGGTTAGTTTATAATTGGAAAGAAGGAAGCGGTAATGTTGCTTCTTTAATTTGTGATGTGGAAACAGCCCATCGTCAGCCCTTCTCAGGTGATCCGAGAACTAACCTGAAAAGAGTGCTTACTAAAATGCAAAAACTAGGTTTTACTTCATTCAACTTGGGGCCAGAACCAGAATTTTATCTTTTTAAAAATGATGAGAATGGGAATCCCACCATGGAATTAAATGATAAGGGAGGCTATTTTGACTTAGCTCCGATTGATTCAGCAGAAAATACTCGTCGTGATATTGTTTTAGAGTTAGAAGACTTAGGGTTTGAGATTGAAGCCAGTCACCATGAATGCGGACCTGGCCAACACGAAATTGATTGGAAATATTCAGATGCTTTAACAGCTTGTGATAACATTCAAATTTTCAAATTAATTGTTCGCTCAGTAGCCCATCGTCATAATATGCACGCATCCTTTATGCCAAAACCGGTTTATGGTTTGGCAGGTTCAGGTATGCACTTTAATCTGTCTTTGTTTACAGAAGATGGTAATGCTTTTTATGACCCGGAAGGTAAAGAGGGGCTTTCGCAAACAGCTTATTATTTCATTGGTGGTTTAATGAAGTATGCATCAGCTTACACAGCTATTGTGAATCCAACTGTTAATTCATACAAGCGCTTAGTCAGTGGCTATGAAGCGCCTGTTTATATTGCCTGGTCTGGTCAAAACCGTTCACCATTAATTCGCATTCCAGCTGCGCGTGGTAATTCTACTCGTATCGAAGTTAGAAGTGTAGATCCTTCAGCTAATCCTTATTTAGCCTTAGCTTCACTATTAACAGCTGGACTAAAAGGGATTGAGGAGAAAATTACTCCTCCAGCAGAAGTACGTGAAAATATTTATGAAATGGATCAAGAAAAACGTATGCTTAAAGGGATCTATCAGCTCCCAGCTAGTTTAAAAGAGGCTGTGAATGCACTGAAGACCAGTCCAGAAATAATGGAAAGTTTAGGTGAACATATCGCCAGTAACTTTATTCGAGAAAAAACATTGGAATATGAGGATTATTTAAAAAATGTTTCCCAATGGGAACTGGATCGATATTTTGAGACCTATTAATAGAGGTAGAGAAAATAAGGACTTAGCATTCTTTATTGCTTAGTTCTTATTTTATTGTTAAAATCAATAAGTAATTAATAAGAGCGCATCCATTAAAATAGGAGGGCTTAAATGACATGGAAAATAAAACAATTTAATGACTTGAGCACTTACGAACTTTATCAAATATTGCAATTACGGTGCCAAGTATTTGTGGTTGAGCAAAAGTGTCCCTATTTAGACATTGATTATTTAGATATAGAGGCTGATCATTTATTCCTTGAAGAAAATGGGGAAATATTTGCCTATTGTCGATTATTAGCTCCTGGGGTGAGTTTTGAAGAAGCATCAATTGGTCGTGTTTTGGTAAAAGAAGATCAACGGAATCAAGGCTTATCTTATCAAATAATGGCTAAAGCTATTGAATTTCTATTTAATCAAAAAAATTATCCTTCGATCAAGCTATCCGGTCAAACTTATTTGATCGATTTTTACAAGGGCTTAGGCTTTCAACCAACTAGTTCAGCTTATCTTGAGGATAATATTGAACACATTGATTTACTGTTAAATAAGAAACTTCATAATGGAGAGAAGGAATGAAAAAATGAAAAAAATGATATTAAGTTTAATTGCAACCGTTGTGCTATTGCCACTAGTCAATCCTATTGATGCTGAGGATGACCAAACAACAGTGGAAGTAACTAGCGAGTATGTATCAAAAAAAGATGACCAAGCAATTATTGAATTTTTACCACAGGCTTATCTTGAAGCTAAGATGGAAGTAAGTGATGAAATTGAAGCCTTTAAAGAAAAATACAGAGAGTTCCGTTTAACGGAAGTCTATCAGGACCTGCTGAAAGAAGACCCGGAAGTTGAGAATTTTACCGGTTATATGTCGGTTGCTTTAAATCAGCTAAACAGTATAGTGGATCAAACTTACCTAGTTTATTTGAGAAACTACCAAGAGCGATTGGCTAAAATCGAACAAGATTTTGAGTTGGGACAATTGCAATTAACAGAAGAAGTTGCCAAGTTTGTTTCGGATTATTCTTTAACAGAGCCTGAGAAAGTAAAAGCTAAAGAATATAGTCAAGAGGAATTATTAACTCATTGGAAAAATTATGCCTATTACCAGCAAACATTAGACTTGGATAAACAAATGGAAAGTTTGTATCAAAAACATTTTGATAATCTTGCTTCATTGCCTGAAGACCAGCAAACTTATGAGGCCAATCGTGATAAAATTCAAGATATGTATCAGGAATTCGTAGATCAATTAGAATTTGCTGACCAAATTAAAAAAAGTGATTTGACTAAGATCAGTGAGTCGCAGGAGACGCTTAGTGATTTATTAGAACAATTAAAAAACATATCGCTTGAGGATGCAATTAAAGAGCAAAAGCTTTTTGAATAAATAGATTTTTATAGCCAGTTTTACTGGCTTTTTTATTACAAATATTACGAATGCGTATTATTCATTATTTTTACACAATGATATGATATACTTTGTAAGTGAAGTCAACCGAATTAATAAAGGAGGATCCATAATGAGACACAAAGCAATCAAGACAAGCCTATTGTCTATTTCAATGTCAGTATTAGCTACAGTAGCAGTTACTCAAATAGATAACTTACCAAGTGTTTATGCCCAAGAAAGTAATTATGCAATCGGAAGTTATACGGTACAGGCCGGCGATGGAGTTTATCGTATCGCGGTTAATCATGGAATGACTATGGATGAGTTGAAGGAATTAAATGGTTTAACTAGCAACCTAATCCATCCAGGAGATGTACTGAAGGTATGGGTGAAGAATGCTCATTCAGTTGTAGAAAATCAGGCAGATATTAAAGAGGAGACAACAGAAACAAGTCCGACAATTAATCAAAATGTTTCTACTAATCAACCAGCAGTATTTGTATCTCATGCAAAAACTTACACCGTACGTTCAGGCGATTGGTTAGCTAGAATAGCTGACATGCATGGGATTACGGTTGCGCAATTGAAGTCTTGGAATAATCTAAGAAGTGACTTAATTCATCCAGGCAATGTTTTGATTGTGGCAAAAGGTGAAGCATCAAGTCCAGCACCAACACCAGAAAAGCCGGCTGAACCAACACCAGAAAAACCAAGCACACCGACAGTAAGCAAAACTTATACGGTAAAACGAGGCGATTGGCTAAGCAAAATAGCTAATATGCATGGGATTACGGTTGCGCAATTGAAGTCTTGGAATAATCTAAGAAGTGACT